>WRFZ01000058.1 GCA_009778655.1 Candidatus Azobacteroides sp. | reverse complement strand
GGTATCCCGAACTTTTGATAACATCGTCGTTCCTGCCCACAAACCAATAATAACCGTCTTCATCACGCCAAGCAATGTCGCCGGTATGATACACATTGTCGTAATAAACGCTTTCCGTTAATTCCTTGTCCCGGTAATAACCCATAAACAAACCTACCGGCACTATGCGGTCAGTGCGGAAAATTATTTCGCCCGGTTCGCCATCTTCAGCGCTTCGTCCGTCCGGCGTAAGCAAATCCAAGTCGTAAGCGGGGCTCGGCATACCCATTGAACCAGGTTTGGGTTCCATCCATGGAAAGTTAGCAATGGTAACAGTCATTTCCGTTTGGCCGAAACCTTCCATCAGTTTCAAACCAGTAGCTTCGTAAAACGCATCAAATACTGACGGATTGAGAGGTTCGCCGGCTACTTCGCAATATTTCAAAGAAGAAAAATCGTAAGCGGATAAATTTTCAAGAATCATAAACCGGTAAATCGTAGGAGGAGCACAAAAAGAAGTGACGTTGTAATCTTGTATCACTCGCAACAATTCGGAAGCCACAAATTTTTCATGGTCGTACACAAAAATGCAAGCGCCCATAATCCATTGTCCGTAAAGCTTTCCCCATGCAGCTTTCGCCCATCCTGTATCGGCTACAGTGAGGTGCAAACTCTCCGGATTCAAATTCTGCCAATAGCCGGAAGTGATTATATGTCCCAAAGGATAAATGAAATTGTGAATAACCATTTTGGGTTCGCCGGTTGTTCCCGAAGTAAAATACAAAAGCATTATATCATTGTTATTATTTGGATTTAACGGTTTGACAAAAGGCTTTGCCTCTACCATCCCTTGTCTGAAATCTAGCCATCCAGAAGGAATTTCCGGTCCGATGGAAATGCGGTATTTCAAAGTCGGACATTCGGATAATGCGTCGTCAATGCTTTTAATCATCGGTGATTCGCCGACACAGACAATTGCTTTGATGTCAGCAGAATTACAACGGTAAACAATATCTTTTTTTGTTAGCAAATGCGTAGCCGGAATTGCTACAGCGCCAATTTTGTGTAAGCCTAAAATAGCAAACCAGTACCAATACCGACGTTTGAGGATTAGCATCACCATATCGCCTTTTTCGATTCCGATGGATTGGAAATAAGAAGCGGCAACATCGCTTTTTTCTTTCATATCTTTGAAAGTGAAATCGATATGCTCTCCTTTGTCATTAACCCAACAAAGCGCTTTTTTGTCAGGATGTGTTTTCGCCCATTCGTCCACTACATCGTATGCAAAATTGAAATTTTCCGGAACATTGATTTTAAAATTCGCCTTAAAATCTTCTTGATTTTTAAATATCTGTTGATTTATATATTTTTCTACCATTAGTATTGAATCAAAAGAATTAATGTAAAATAAGTCATAAAATTATTGCCAAAAATTTGACTGGTTGATTGTCGAGCGCTTTCATTCCGTGTCGGTTAGAGGAATCGAAATAGATGCTGTCGCCCGGATTAAGAATCAAATCTTTATCATTAATTCTAAGCAGTAATCTTCCTTCCAAAACATAATTAAATTCTTCTCCTTCATGCGAATTGAGATGCATTTCTTTTTCGTTGGGCTCAACAGTGACTTCAAACGGTTCGGCTTTTGGCAATTTATAACCGCTTGCTAATGCCTGATATTTATATGCTTTATTCCGTTCGATTGATTTGCCTTTTCCGAAGCGGGTAAGAAAATACGAAGTCATACGGGGTTCTTCACCGGAAATCAAAGTGGATGTATCCACATTGAAATGTTGCGCCACGTCAAAGAGAAAGCTCATGGGAATGTCGGTTTCTCCCGTTTCGTACAATCGGATTTCCTCAGGAGTTCGTTTGCATCGTTCCGCCATTTCTTCAACCGTAATATCTAAAGAATCTCGCAATCCTTTAATTCGATTTGCAATTTGTTTAATTTGTTCTTCCATTTCAGTATTTTGTTTAATGCATCTATTTTTATATTCATTATTTTCCAGATAAACAGATTTTTACATACTTTAGTTAAAGCAAATTATTTTATTAATTTCTTTGTCTTTTCTTTTCATTATATACCCCTATTTCCTCACCAAATAATCCTTAAATCCTTGAAAATCTTTCCCTAAAGAGATACTCTGTTTTTGACCTTTCATAAATTCTTGTAATCTTTCGGGAATTTCAACGGTGTCTTGAATGATGTCTTCGATTGTGTCTTTGAATTTAGCCGGATGGGCAGTTTCCAAAAATACGCCGGTTTCGTTCGTCCGGAGATTTTCCGACAAAGCACTGTAACCGCAAGCTCCGTGCGGATCAAGCAAGTAACCTGTTTCTTCGTAGCAAGTTTTGACGGTTTGCCTAATAAAGTCATCCGGACAGCAGTAGCCAGAAATCAGTTGTGTAATGGTCGAATGATTATGATCATATAAATCCAAGATTCGGACAAAATTACTCGGATTTCCCACATCCATGGCGTTGGCCAAGGTTTGGATGGATGGTTGGGGACGATAAATTCCCGTCAGCAAGTATTGCAAAAATATGTCGTTTTGATTGTTTGCCGCAATGAACCGTTTTATGGGCAATCCCATCTTGTGAGCGATTAATCCGGCTGTCAGATTACCGAAATTTCCACTGGGAACGCATACAACTATATCTCCTTTTACACCGGCTCGGCACAATTGAGCATAAGCATTGAAATAATAAAACGCTTGCGGCAGAAAACGCGCTACATTGATGGAATTAGCCGAAGTCAGCCGTAATTTTTCGTTCAACTCGCTGTCCAAAAAAGCGGCTTTTACCAAAGCTTGACAATCATCGAAAGTGCCGTCTATTTCAAGAGCGGTAATGTTTTTTCCCAAAGTAGTAAATTGGCATTCTTGAATCGCGCTCACTTTTCCTTTGGGATAAAGCACATACACATTTATTCCGTCCACGTCGAGAAATCCGTTAGCGACAGCGCTTCCCGTATCGCCGGATGTAGCCACTAAAACAATTATGTCATCTTTGATGCCTTGCTTTTTTATGAAATAACCCAGCAGGCGAGCCATAAATCGAGCGCCTACGTCTTTGAAAGCAAGTGTCGGTCCATGAAACAATTCCAAACTATAAATCGAATCTTTAACCGGAACTAAAGGAGTTTCAAAAGAAAGCGTATCATCAACAATTTCTTTCAATGCGGTTTGCTCTATTTCTTCACCGAAAAATGCTGAAGCTACAACCAAAGACATTTCCCGAAAAGTCAATTTCGAAATATTTTCAAAGAAGTCATCTGGCAGAATGTTGATTTTTTCGGGCATATAAAGTCCCCTGTCTTCCGCCAATCCTTTTAGAACTGCCTCTTCCAACGTGACTACCGGCGCTTGCCTATTAGTACTATAATAGTTCATTCAAAAAACGCTTTAATAAATTCATTTTCTTTTAATAAACCATACTTCCCTTTTTTAACTGAAAATTCATTGTATTCCGAAACTTCATCGGGAATTTGGCCCGGTTTATAAATCACAAACGGTACCGGTGAATTTGTATGTGTTTTGAGCCGGCAAGGGGTCGGATGATCGGGCAATAGCGCAATCGTAACCGGCTCATCCCATTTTTCCGTTTCCTCCATAAGCGTTTTTAAAACACGGCTGTCAATATCTTCGATGGTTTTCACTTTCAATTCGACATCGCCTTCATGTCCGGCTTCATCGCTTGCCTCTATGTGAAGATAAACAAAATCTTTTTCTTTCAAGGCTTTGAGTGCAGCTTGTGCTTTTCCCTCATAATTTGTATTATACAAACCGGTTGCTCCGACCACTTTAATACTTTCCAATCCCGCATAAATTCCGATGCCTTTGATCAAATCAACCGCAGAAATAACGGCTCCCGTTTGAATCGGATACTCTTCGGAAAGTTTTTTCATCTGCGGTTTATATCCAGGCGACCAAAGCCAAATGCTATTAGCCGGATCTTTTCCTTCTTTTTTTCGTTTTTGATTTACAGGGTGATTTTCCAACAACTCCTGCGACCGAATAATTAAATTGTTCAAATAATCGGCTGTCGATTTGGAATCTTCTGATAATGGCTGAATCAGTACCTGTCGGAAGTCGGTTCCTATAACATCGTGAGGCGGAGTGCAATCTAAACGTTTGTCTCCACCTTTTAATTTTAATAGATGGCGGTATGAAATGCCCGGAAAAAATTGAAGACGCTCATTACCCAATTTTTCATTCAGAAAATGAATTAAAATTTCCGCTTCTTCATTGGATATATGTCCGGCAGAATGGTTTTTGATTTTTTCATTTTCAATACAAATCAAATTGCATCGCATCGCCATCTCGCCCGGCAAAATATCAATTCCCATGCTTGCTGCTTCCAATGCGCCGCGACCCTCCAAAACACGAACCGGATCATATCCCAAAACCGCAAGATTCGCCACTTCGCTTCCGGGATGCATTCCTTTGGGAATCGTAGCTAATAAGCCAGTATTTCCTTGTTTCGCCAATTGATCCATATAAGGTGTCCTTGCAAATTGCAAAGGCGTTTTATTACCTAACATTTCGATAGGCTCATCGGCCATTCCATCGCCCAACACAATGATATATTTCATCGGTTAATAGTCAAGTCATTTATTCAATCGTTTTGATGCAATTCTTTTTGTTCGATTTGCAACGTTATAGTGGGTTGATTACAAACTTCCGTAGGTCCAAAATATTGAATAGGTCCCGGATAAACATAATCGGTATCGATAGCCCACGCATCACGATGAGCGGCAAAGGTCTTAAACGGACCCCCGTCTAATTTTACCAAGGCTTTTTGTATTACCGGTTTCATGTCTCCGTGCCGGCGTTCCATATTCATCATCATCGTGATGGGTACGCCTCCAGCAATCCATTCCGAAGCTGGAGCCGTCGTATTTCTGACAGACGACATATAACCGGTTTTACCGAAACCAATCAATCCGGCTGCTGTATATCCTAAAGAATAGCAATAATCGGCATCATAATTCGATGGAGCAGCGCAACGTCCTTCGTATCCGAAAAAATGAACCAAAGAAGCGAATTTTCCTTTGAATTTTCCTTCTTTTTCCATTTCAGTCAAACGTTTACCAACCATTTCGGCTAATAATTTTTCCGTTTCAATCAAAGATACCTGAACATTTCCATGCGGATCGCGATCCATGGTTAATTGACGAGCAACGTTTTCCGGAAGGCGAGCGAAAATTTTCGAGTTTTCAAAACTTAGCTTATCCGTAATATGGGCTAATTGATGAGAGCGTTTAATCCGCTTGAATTCTTCTTCATAGTGAGCCAAATATTCATTTAGTTCGTGGATTAATTTTTTCATTGCAGGGATAAATTCAATCAGACCTTCGGGAATCAGAACCGTTCCGAAATTGTTTCCGTTTTCAGCTCGTTTGGCTACAATATCGGCAATGTATTGGATAATATCGTCAAGCGATTGATTTTTTGCTTCTATTTCTTCCGAGATAAGGCAAATATTGGGTTGCACTTGTAAAGCACATTCCAAAGCGATATGCGAAGCCGACCGTCCCATCAATTTAATGAAATGCCAATATTTACGAGAGGAATTGCAGTCACGCTGAATGTTGCCAATGACCTCCGAATAAACTTTACAAGCGGTATCAAATCCGAAAGAGGTTTCAATCATTTCATTTTTCAGGTCGCCGTCGATGGTTTTCGGACATCCTATTACTTGTACTCCAGCACCCTTTTGAGCATAATATTCCGCAAGAACGCAGGCATTGGTATTGGAATCATCGCCGCCGATAATAACCAATGCTTTTATATTCAATTTTTTCAAAATGACTAATCCTTTTTCGAATTGTTCTTTGGTTTCTAATTTTGTACGTCCTGAACCAATGATGTCGAACCCGCCCGTATTGCGGTATTCGTCGATAATATCGGCCGTTAATTCGATGTATTGATGATCTATCAATCCGCCGGGACCCAAAATAAAACCATACAAACGGCTGTCCGGATTCATGGCTTTAATGCCGTCGAAAATTCCGGCAATTACATTGTGACCACCTGGAGCTTGTCCACCGGACAGAATTACTCCCACGTTTACTGCGGAATATTGTTTTTTCTCTGTTCCCGCAACAAAAGTAATAAGCGGCATTCCATAGGTATTCGGAAACTCTTTTTGAATGGCCTCTTGGTGGGAAACCGACTGCGTAGATTTTCCTTCCTCTATTTTCACAATACCTTCCAATGTTCTTGGAACTTTGGGCTTATAAGTAGCCCTCGCGATTTGTAACGCACTTTTTGTCATAACTATAGTACTTTTTATTGTCCTTAAAAGCTACAAATTTCGTTATTTTTCTTCAAATTTGAAACTAAATCGGAAAAAAAGTTTTACTTTTGTTCTAAACGTCTGCGAAATATGCCTAATCTAATTATACTCTTCATAGATTATTCACCTTCATCCCCATCTCCATATATTATTAGCGGCTCTTCTTTTAAGGACTTTAATCTGTTACTCTACATATAACCTTTGGTTCCTGATGGCAGCAGTACTACCTCCATCCACTTGCCGTCGTGTAAAAAAACCAGATAAGATCCACCGTCGGCACCCCAAATAGTATGCTCGGCATTGTCAGATACTGCAATGCATATAAAAGTTTCATCATAGCTGACTATACTTTCCCATTCGCAGTTATGGTCTGTCCATATTTGGGATTCATACCCTTCCCCATAACTCTGTATATAAATATTTCCTTGGGCATCAAACGTAGGCTCTCCAAAAAATTCATGGGGACGGAGCGTTAACGTCTTCCCTTCGGGAGTGGAGATAGTATATGGTTGAGTAGTAGTGGAATAATATTTATTCTTCCAGCATATTTCATGGCTAGACATTGAAATCCAAGAATCATATTGTATCCACTCATTTTGTGTAACGGAATAAGAATAATAGGTTTGTCCTTCGAACGTAATTTTGTCTCCAGATACATGTACACAAGGTTCGCTGCCATTATATTTTACAGGGCTGCGTGATAATTCTCTATAGCTTATGTTCCACCAAGATCCCTCCCAGCCCCACAAATCTCCTTTCGGAGAACTGGCTATAACCCGTACATCTACACCCTCCTTGACGTTTTTCATGCGGAAAGGCAGTCCGTTTATCATTTTATACAGGCCCATCCTCCCAAAAACACATACTCGCCTTTAGTGGAAATGATATTAACTCTGGAATAACCGTATGCTTCCATGTCGTTTGCTGTGCAAATAAGCGTAACAACTATTATTAAAGAGGTTAAAAATAAGTTTTTGAGTATCAAAATTCTTTTCAAATGCGTCTATTATTCATATAATTAAATTGACTTAGCCCAACTTTCACAACTCACACCACAAATTTCTTGTTAGAATGAGATAAGAACGATTATTCGGGTGGCGGGTGTGTCCTACAGATTTTTATTTTCCTGAATGGAGCATGTTTTAGTTT
>WRFZ01000057.1 GCA_009778655.1 Candidatus Azobacteroides sp. | reverse complement strand
GCTTGATTCGCTTGAAAATCGTAGGCGACAAACAAACGATAACCATCGGTAAAGAATTGGAAATACGAAAAGCTTTGTCGGAATCGCATCTGTACAGCTCCGCTTTTGTTGTGGAAAAAGTGTTTGTGGAAAGATTGCTTACGCCAACCGAAAATACGGATATACCGATTCTTTTTATTTTGAAAGGCGCCGGGTGGGGACACGGTGTGGGTCTTTGCCAGATTGGTGCGGCAATTATGGCAAACAAAGGATTTTCCTATAAAGAAGTATTGTCGCATTATTTTCCGCACGCAGAAGTAAAAAAAATATATTGAATCATACGGGAGTAGTATGAATATTAAATCATTCCTAAAAGAAATAACCACGTTCATTCCTGCCGAAAGAATCTATACCGACGAATTGCGCCGCTTGGCTTGGGGAACCGATGCCGGTTGTTACCGACTGATTCCTCAAATAGTTATCCGTTCGGCAGATGAGGGGGAAGTTTCCCGCTTGTTGGCAGTCGCCGACCGACTTTCGATACCGGTTACTTTCCGCGCTGCCGGAACAAGCCTTTCGGGACAAACCATCAGTGATTCGGTTTTAATTGTTGCCGGTAAACAATGGGAAAAATATACGATTGCTCCGGACGCCGGTTCCATACGATTGCAACCCGGCATTATCGGAGAGCGAGTCAATGAATTACTGAAACCTTACGGACGGAAATTTTCTCCCGATCCGGCTTCGGTAAAAAGTGCAATGGTCGGCGGAATCATCATCAATAACGCTTCGGGAATGAATTGCGGTACTCACGCCAACAGCGACCGGATGTTGCTTTCGGCGCGAATGGTATTAGCCGACGGAACGGTGTTGGATACCGGCGATCCCGATAGCCGCTCGCAGTTTACCCGGAACAAACCGGAATTTATCCGAAAAATAAATGATATGCGCGACCGGGTGCGTGCCAACCCATCGCTGGCGGAACGCATCCGCCGCAAATATTCCATTAAAAATGTTACGGGACTGAATATTTTGCCGTTTATTTTATACGACGATCCTTTCGATATCATCACCCATTTGTTGGTTGGTTCGGAAGGTACTTTGGCTTTTCTCTCGGAAGCAACCATGCGGACCGAATACGATTTTCCCTGCAAAGCAAGCGCCATGCTCTATTTTCCTAACATCCGGGAAGCCTGTCGGGCAGTCGTAGCAATGAAGAAACTGAAAAACGACCGGGAAGAACCGATTGTCAAAAGCGCCGAATTACTCGACGAGAAATCCTTGCAATCCGTCAACGATCGGGCGGGAAAAGGATTAACCGCCGTATTGACCGAAACAAAAGCGGTTACCCACTTGGAATTAGAAGCGAATATCGCTTGTATCAAAGCAACGCTCAAGGATTTTCAAACCGCTATGCCCGTTTATTTTACCGATAAGGAAAGTGAATACGCGCCTTATTGGGCCATTCGTTCCGGAATATTTCCTTCGGTCGGCGGAACTCGGCAGCCGGGGACAACGACTTTAATTGAAGACGTGGCTTTTCCTATAGATAACTTACCCGAAGCGACTGCCGATTTACAGCAATTGATGGTCAAACATCATTACGATGATGCCTGTATTTACGGTCATGCCTTGGAAGGAAATTATCATTTCATTCTCAATCAATCGTTTGATACCGAATCGGAAATTCGGCGTTATGAAGCGTTGATGAATGACGTCATTCAATTGGTTGTCGAAAAATACAACGGATCGTTGAAAGCCGAACACGGTACGGGACGTAATATGGCTCCCTTTGTTCAATACGAATGGGGAACCGAAGCTTTTGAATTAATGAAAGAAATCAAACAACTGTTTGACCCCAAAGAAATACTCAATCCGGGCGTTATTTTCAACGATGATCCGAAATGTCATCTCAAGCGCTTCAAAACTTTGCCGCTAATCAGTCGGGAAGTTGATAAATGTATTGAATGCGGATTTTGCGAAGTCAATTGTCTCACTTGCGGTTTTACTCTTTCGTCACGCCAGCGAATCGTTTTGCAAAGGGAAATCGCACGCTTGAAAGCTACGGGCGAAGACCGCCGGCGACTGCATAGATTGCAGAAGCAATTCCGCTATGCAGGCAATCAAACTTGTGCCGGCGACGGTCTTTGTTCTATGTCCTGTCCGATGGAAATCAATACCGGTAATTTGATACACGAAATACGCCAAGCGGAAATGCCTCCCGGAAGTTTCGGTTATGCTGTCGGAAATTTTACTGCTCAACATTTTTCATTAATTAAAAATGGTTTACGTCCGATTCTATCGCTTGCCGATTTTGCTCATACGGTTTTGGGAACAAAAATCATGAGTTGGATCGGACGGATGTTGCATCAAATTTTACATCTCCCGCTATGGACGCCGGCCATGCCGAAAAGTTATACGGTCAAGAATAAACAAGGTAATTCCGTTACAAACGATATTGTTCATTCTTCACTCAAAGTTGTTTATTTTCCGTCCTGCATTAATCAAACCATGGGGCTTGAAGCGTATTCTCTTGAAAAACAAGCTTTGGTTGACAAAATGCTTTCATTATTGCATAAAGCCGGTTACGAAGTAATCTTCCCTAAAAATCCGGACAATCTTTGCTGCGGAACAATTTGGGAAAGCAAAGGAATGCCGGATATTGCCGACCGGAAATCAGCTGAATTGGAAGCGGCTCTGTATGAAGCAAGCGAGCAAGGCAAATATCCCGTATTGTGCGATCAAAGTCCGTGTTTGTACCGGATGAGGCATACTGTTCAAAAAATAAAACTATATGAACCGGTGGAATTTATCACCGTTTTTCTTGAAGATAAATTGGAATTTACTCCGACCGATCAGCCGGTTGCCGTTCATGTCACCTGTTCCATGCGTAAAATGGGACTTGCCGAATCAATCGTCGGCTTGGCTAAACGTTGTTCAACTCGAGTGTTCGTTCCGGAAGAAGTCGGCTGTTGCGGATTTGCAGGCGATAAAGGATTTACTCATCCGGAAGTAAATGCTTATGCTTTGCGTAAATTGCGTCCGCAAATAGAAAAAGCCGGCATACAAACCGGCTATTCCAATAGCCGGACTTGCGAAATCGGATTAAGAACCAATTCCGGAATACCTTATCAATCCATTGTTTACTTGGTAGATCAATGTACGACAAAGAAAGTATGAAAATCTAAAAATGAAGAACATATAAACAAATACAAAAAATGAAAACAAACTATCAACGTTTACTTGCCCTCGATGTGCTGAGAGGAATCACTATCGCCGGAATGATAATGGTAAATGATCCCGGAAGTTGGGATAGCGTTTACGCTCCCTTGAAACATGCCTCTTGGCACGGACTGACTCCAACCGATTTGGTTTTTCCCTTTTTTATGTTTATTATGGGTATTTCCACCTACATTTCGTTGAAGAAATACCGGTTTGAATACAGTCGTTCGGCTCTTTGGAAAATTGTGAAGCGTACTTGCGTTATTTTTGCTATCGGCTTGGGAATTGCTTGGTTTTCTTTGTTTTGCAGTGCATGGAGTTTACCGGAAAATGCAAATCTCTCTTTTTGGTCGCATTTAGGACAATCCGTTTGGACTTTCGACCACATTCGTATTTTGGGTGTGTTGCAACGACTCGCATTGAGTTACGGTTTCGCGGGTATCATTGTTCTGTTGGTGAAACACAAATACATTCCTTATTTGATAGGAACTTTATTAGTCGGCTATTTGCTGATACTTATATTCGGAAACGGATATGAACGCAACGAAACAAATATTCTTTCCGTAGTAGATCGCGCCGTCTTGGGATTGAATCATATGTACAAAGACAAAGGGATTGATCCCGAAGGGATACTGAGTACTATTCCCTCCATCGCTCATGTCCTAATTGGCTTTTGTTGCGGAAAATGGCTCATGAGTGAAAGCGATATTCGGGAAAAAATGCTGCGCCTGTTTCTGCTGGGTACGATTTTAACTTTTTCGGGCTTTTTATTGAATTACGGATGTCCTATCAACAAAAAAATCTGGTCGCCGACTTTCGTATTAGTTACCTGCGGACTCGGATCAAGCTTTTTGGCTTTATTGATTTGGATAATAGACGTAAATGGATATAAAAAATGGAGTCGGTTTTTCGAGGCCTTCGGCGTCAATCCCCTGTTCATGTATGTGGTGGCAGAAATCTTGAGTATTTTGTTAAGCTATATCCGGTTTACATATAAAGATGCGGAAATCAGTTTGCAGGAATTTGCTTACAACGTACTCTTACAACCGATATTCGGCGATTATTTCGGTTCATTGGTATTTGCCGTATTATTTGTTTCTTTAATTTGGGTAAGCGGTTATTTCTTGTATAAAAAGAAAATATATATAAAAATATGATTTTGATAGCAGACAGCGGTTCTACAAAGACCGATTGGTGTCTATCATTGCAAGGAAAACAATTGCAACGGATTACAACCCAAGGAATCAATCCGTTCTTTCTTTCGGAAGATGCGATAGAAAACGAAATCCGATCGGAATTGCTGCCGAAACTGCAAACCCGGACATTGGATGCGCTGTATTTTTACGGCGCCGGATGCTTACCCGAAAAAATTCCGATGATGCAACGCGCTTTAAGTAAATGCCTTGAAGTGAAAATCGTCGAAGTAAATTCAGATATGCTGGGGGCGGCTCGCGGATTAAGCGGGAGAAACCCCGGCATCGTCTGTATTCTGGGAACCGGCTCCAACTCTTGTTATTACGACGGAGAAAAAATTGTAAGCAACGTATCGCCTTTGGGTTTTATTCTGGGCGACGAAGGAAGCGGGGCGGTACTCGGCAAACTGTTGGTAGGCGACTTGCTGAAGAATCAATTGCCCGTAGGATTAAAGGAAAAATTCCTGCGGGAATTTGATTTGACTCCCGCTGAAATCATTGAGCGGGTCTATCGTCAGCCGTTTCCGAACCGTTTTCTGGCGAGCCTTTCCCCTTTCCTGTTGCGAAATATAGAAGAACCGGCCGTGCGGTCGCTGGTATTCGACAGTTTCCGGTCATTCCTTACGCGCAATGTCATGCAATACGATTACAAACAACATTCGATTTATTTTATCGGTTCTGTCGCTTATCATTACAGGGAAATATTGGAAGAAGCCGTTCTTGCGTCAGATATGCAATTGGGCGGTATTATGCAAAATCCGATGGAGGGGTTGGTGAGCTATCATAAAGAGAATAAATTTCTTTAAGCCACAAGTTTGCAGAGGCATCGCTTGGCATACGCCAGTCTCCCCGCGGCGATAAATTTACGGAACCGACTTTAGGTCCGTCGGGCATACAACTTCGTTTGAATTGCTGACTGAAAAATCGGCGGAAAAAAGTTTCCATCCATTTCAAAATGGTGGAATTATCGTACATCGTATGAAAAGCCTGTTGCGCCAAAAAATAGATTTTTTTCGGCGTAAAACCGTAACGTAAAGTATAAAAAAGGAAAAAATCATGTAATTCGTAAGGCCCGACAATATCTTCGGTTAATTGAGTCATTTGTCCTTCCGAATCAGCCGGAAGTAATTCCGGACTAACCGGTGTAAACAGAATATCTTCCAAAGTGGCTTTACTGCTTTCATCCGCTTGAGTTTCCGCCATCCACTTGACAAGCGGTCGCACGAGCGTTTTAGGTATCCCTGCATTTACGCTGTACATGGACATATGATCCCCGTTATAAGTCGCCCACCCCAGAGCCAATTCCGACATATCGCCGGTGCCGATCACCAAGCCGTTTTGTTGATTTGCCAAATCCATCAAAATTTGGGTTCGCTCACGCGCCTGCGTGTTTTCGTATGTGACATCATGAACGGAAGAATCGTGACCAATGTCCTTAAAATGTTGCTCGCAGGCATCTTTGATAGAGATTTCTTTGGTGGTTACTCCTAACGATTGCATTAATCGGATCGCATTGGTATAGGTACGATCGGTCGTACCGAATCCGGGCATGGTAACACCGCAAACCATTGAACGGGGAAATTCCAATTTATCAACCGTTTTAACGCAAACCAGCAAAGCCAATGTGGAATCCAATCCTCCGGAAACGCCCACCAATAGCGATTTTGCGTCCGTATGAAGCAAGCGTTTGGCTAACCCCGCCACTTGAATGGAAACGATTTCTTCGCAACTTTCATAGAAATGATCTTCGGACGGAATGAAAGGAGTCGGATTGATTCGGCGCTTCAATGCGATCGGTTTCCGATTCGGACGATTTAATACAGCATCCGATGCAATATTTATTCGCTTGTAATTACTTTCCGACAATTGATCGCCGAAAGTTGTATTTCTTCTTCTTTCGGCATCCAATAAATCCAAATCAATTTCAGAAACAATCCGGTGTTCACTAAACCGGAAACGTTCGGATTCGGCCAATAAGTATCCGTTTTCATAAATAAAAGCATTTCCGGCATAAACCGCATCGGTCGTTGACTCGCCGAACCCCGCTGCTGCATATACATAAGCTGCATGACATCGCGCCGATTGCTGACTGATTAAGGATTTCACATAGCGTCGTTTGCCGGTTAACTCGTCGCTTGCCGAAAGATTGAAAATCACTTGCGCACCGGCAATTGCATGATACGAACCGGGTGGAATTACCGACCAAAGATCCTCGCAAATCTCCACGGCAAACCGAACCGAATGATAATCAAAAAGCAAATTCGTTCCGAAAGGAACCGATTCGCCGGCATAATCAATCATTACGGGAGGATTATTCAAAGGATACGATTCAAACCACCGCTTTTCGTAAAATTCCGAATAATTTGGGAGAAACACTTTTGGTACAATCCCATAAATCCGACCGCCTTTACAAATGACGGCACAATTATACAATTTGGAACCATACTTAACCGGAGCGCCGACAATAAAACAAACCGGCATTTCGGCCGTTTCGATTAATAAACGCTGAAGCTCTTTCTCCGCTTCATCAATTAAAGTTTGATGAAGGAATAAATCGCCGGAAGTATAGGCTGTCAAAGACAATTCCGGAAAGCAAATCACATCGGTTTGCTGTTGGTTTGCTTCAAAAATAAGTTTCTTGATTTGCAGGATGTTAAATTCGCAATCAGCTACTTTCACTTCCGGGATGGCTGCCGCTACTCTGAAAAATCCGGTATGTATCATATATTTGCTAAGATGAAAAGACAAAAGTATAAAATAATTATGAATTATGAATTATGAATTATGAATTGTTTCGGACGACGCTTTTATAATTCATAATTTATAATTTATAATTAAAAAAATATTTCTTTGAAAGAAAGGGGCTTAAGCCGCGTTACGGAAATAAACCGCCGAAAAAGTTTGCCGGGGAAATAAAAGATATTACC
>WRFZ01000056.1 GCA_009778655.1 Candidatus Azobacteroides sp. | reverse complement strand
GGTAAAAGGGGCATTCCCTGTAAATAACTAAAAAACTTCAATAGAGATATGGGTAAACTGACAAAAAATCAAAAGTTGGCTTTAAGCAAAATTGAAGGAGGGAAAGTATATACACTGAAAGAAGCATCCGATTTGGTAAAAGAAATTGCAACTACCAAATTCGATGCATCCGTTGACATTGACGTTCGTCTCGGTGTTGACCCCCGTAAAGCTAATCAAATGGTACGAGGCGTGGTTTCATTGCCTCACGGAACCGGTAAGCAAGTTAGAGTTCTTGCATTAGTTACTCCCGATCAGGAACCGGCAGCGAAAGAAGCCGGAGCCGATCATGTAGGGCTTGATGAATATATTGAAAAAATTAAAGGTGGTTGGACGGATATTGACGTGATTATCACACAACCGGCTATTATGGGTAAAATCGGTGCCTTGGGAAGGATATTGGGTCCGCGCGGCTTGATGCCTAACCCCAAAAGCGGTACGGTAACCAATGAAGTAGCTACGGCTGTGAAAGAAGTAAAACAAGGCAAAATTGACTTTAAAGTAGATAAAGCCGGAATTGTTCATACTTCAGTCGGAAAAGTATCCTTCACTCCGGATCAACTTCGCGAAAACGCGAAAGAGTTCGTAGCCACACTCATCAAGTTAAAACCTACAACAGCTAAGGGTACGTATGTTAAAAGCGTTTATCTTTCAAGTACTATGAGTCCGGGTCTTAAAATAGATCCTAAATCAGTGGATGAAAATTAAAAAAGATTGAATTATGAGAAAGGAAGATAAAGCCGTTATTATTGAACAGATCGCTACGACTGTTGATAAATACGCTAATTTCTATCTGACGGATATTGCCACATTAAATGCGGAAAAAACCGGCAGTCTGAGAAGGGAATGTAACAAAGAGGAAATTAAATTGCTCGTTGTAAAAAACACCCTATTCAAAAAAGCGTTAGAAAAAGTAAAGGGAGATTTTTCGGCATTAGAACCCGCTTTGAAGGGGAATACGGCTGTCATGTTTTCGGACAATGCCAACAGCCCCGCCAAGTTGATTAAAACATTTGCGAAAGGAACCGATATTCCTAAATTAAAAGCCGCTTATGTTCAAGAGGGTATCTATGTCGGCTCCGAAAATCTCGAATTACTTATTGCTATCAAGAGCAAGAATGAACTGATCGGCGATGTGATCGCTTTGTTGCAATCGCCAGCCAAGAATGTTATTTCGGCTCTTCAATCGGGTGGACAAACTATTCACGGAGTGTTAAAAACGCTCGCAGAAAAAACAAATTAATTAAAAAATAAACATTAAAAAAACATACAAATATGGCAGATTTAAAAGCTTTTGCTGAACAATTGGTAAACTTAACCGTAAAGGAAGTAAACGAACTTGCCGGAATTTTGAAATCGGAATACGGTATTGAACCTGCTGCTGCAGCTGTTGCCGTTGCCGCCGGTCCGGCTGCTGCTCCCGCAGAAGAAAAGGAAGAAAAAACATCGTTTGACGTAGTTCTTAAAGGTGCAGGAGCAAACAAATTAGCAATCGTTAAAGCAGTTAAGGAATTAACAGGCCTTGGTTTGAAAGAAGCGAAAGAACTCGTTGACAGCGCTCCCTCTCCTATTAAGGAAGGTATTTCTAAAGACGAAGCCGAAGCATTAAAGAAATCCTTGGAAGACGCCGGAGCTGAAGTCGAACTTAAATAATGCTTGCTTAATTCTCTTAATGAGGATTATGGAAATAATGAAAGAAATGAAAGAATCACATTTTCGTTGCTTTCATTATTTTCATTTTCTTCATTTCTTTCGTTTTTCATTTTATTAAGTTCCTAATTCCGTATCCATGTCGTCAACAACAATGAATCAAAGAATCAGTTTCGCTTCGATTAAAAAACCGCTTGAATATCCGGATTTTCTCGAAGTACAATTAAAGTCTTTTCAAGACTTCCTACAGTTAGATACTCCTCCGGAAAAGAGAAAAAATGAGGGACTGTACAAAGTGTTTGCGGAAAATTTTCCGATCGCAGACACACGTAATAACTTTGTTCTTGAGTTCTTGGATTACTATATTGATCCGCCTCGCTACGCCATTGAAGAATGTATCGAGCGTGGACTGACGTATAGCGTCCCCTTAAAAGCAAAGTTAAAACTTTATTGCACGGATGTTGATCACGAAGATTTCGATACCGTTATTCAAGACGTGTATCTCGGACCTATACCCTATATGACTGAAAGAGGAACGTTTGTAATTAACGGAGCCGAACGAGTAGTCGTTTCCCAGTTGCATCGTTCTCCGGGCGTATTCTTCGGACAAAGTATGCACTCCAACGGAACCAAATTGTATTCTGCCCGGATCATTCCTTTTAAAGGTTCTTGGATTGAATTTGCGACCGATATAAACAATGTAATGTACGCTTATATTGACCGCAAAAAGAAATTGCCTGTTACAACGCTGTTAAGAGCCATCGGCTTTGAAAGCGATAAAGATATATTGGAGATATTTAATTTAGCGGAAGAAATTAAAGTAAATAAAACCAATCTCCATAAAGCAATCGGACGAAAATTAGCCGCTCGCGTTTTGAAAACCTGGGTGGAAGATTTCGTGGATGAAGATACCGGAGAAGTCGTATCCATTGAACGAAACGAGGTATTGATTGACCGGGAAGTGGTGATTGAATCACACCATGTCGAAGAAATTCTCGATTCGGGCGTTCAAACCATACTCCTGCATCGCGAGGATCAGAATTTATCGGATTATGCTATTATCTACAACACGTTACAAAAAGACCCGAGTAATTCCGAACGCGACGCCGTCGTATATATTTACCGTCAATTGCGAAATGCCGATCCGGCAGATGACGCAAGCGCACGGGAAGTCATTCAGAATTTATTTTTCTCCGAAAAAAGATACGATTTGGGAGAAGTGGGACGTTATCGCATCAATAAAAAATTGAACTTAACGACTTCCATTGAAGTAAAAGTTCTGACCAAAGAAGATATTATCGAGATTATCAAATATCTGATCGAATTGATCAACTCGAAAGCCAATGTGGACGATATTGACCATTTGAGTAATCGTCGCGTCCGTACGGTCGGCGAACAACTCTATAATCAATTCGGAATCGGATTGGCGCGTATGGCGCGTACCATTCGTGAACGGATGAATGTTCGGGATAACGAAGTATTTACGCCGATTGATCTGATTAATGCAAAGACGATTTCGTCGGTGGTTAATTCTTTCTTCGGTACGAATGCTTTATCACAATTCATGGATCAGACGAATCCCTTGGCTGAGATTACGCACAAACGTCGTATGTCGGCTTTGGGTCCCGGCGGTTTGTCACGCGAACGAGCCGGCTTTGAAGTACGTGACGTACATTATACGCACTACGGACGCCTTTGCCCGATAGAAACGCCGGAAGGTCCGAACATCGGTTTGATTTCTTCACTTTGCGTTTATGCAAAAATCAATAATTTAGGATTTATTGAAACGCCTTACCGGAAAGTGGATAATAAAAAAGTGAATCTGACTTCCGAAGGAATTGTCTATTTAACCGCAGAAGAAGAAGAAGGTAAAATCATTGCTCAAGGAAACGCTCCTTTGAATAACGAAGGACGTTTCATACGAACTCGCGTAAAAGCGCGTCAAGATGCCGATTATCCGCTTGTTGCTCCGGAAGAGGTTGTTTTGATGGACGTTTCTCCGACTCAGATCGCTTCGATTGCCGCATCGTTGATTCCTTTCTTGGAACATGACGACGCCAACCGCGCGTTGATGGGTTCGAACATGATGCGTCAAGCGGTGCCTTTATTGAATCCCGAAGCGCCGATTGTCGGAACAGGGATTGAAGGTCAATTAATTAAGGATTCTCGCACTCAAATTACCGCAGAAGGAAACGGAACGGTTATTTATGTGGATGCTACACGTATTGATATCCGATACGACCGAACGGAAGAAGAAGAATTTGTCAGTTTTGATTCGGCCGTTAAATCGTATGTGATACCTAAATTCAGAAAGACCAATCAAAACACGACCATTGATTTGCGTCCGATTATCAAAAAAGGAGATCGGGTAGTAAAAGGTCAGATTCTGACGGAAGGCTTTTGTACCGAAGGCGGAGAATTAGCGCTGGGAAAAAACTTGAAAGTCGCATTTATGCCTTGGAAAGGATACAACTACGAAGACGCCATTGTTATCAGCGAACGGGTAGTCAGAGAAGATATTTTTACTTCCGTACACGTGGACGAATATATTCTTGAAGTACGAGAAACGAAACGGGGAGTGGAAGAATTAACATCCGATATTCCCAACGTAAGCGAAGAAGCGACTCACAATTTAGATGAAAACGGAATTATCCGTCTGGGCGCCCGAGTAGAACCGGGAGATATTCTGATCGGTAAAATTACGCCGAAAGGCGAATCGGATCCGTCGCCGGAAGAAAAATTGCTTCGCGCCATTTTCGGTGAAAAAGCAGGCGATGTAAAAGATGCTTCATTAAAAGCTTCTCCTTCGTTAAGCGGTGTAGTTATCGGAAAAAATCTTTTTTCAAAAGCCGGCGTCAAACAAAAAAAATCGAAACTGAGCGACAAAGCAAAGTTGCCGCAATTAGACGATGCATTCGACGATAAAGTAAATGCCTTGAAAGGAATATTAATCGAGAAATTGTTAAAACTTACGGAAGGTAAAGTTTCGCAAGGCGTCAAAGACTTTATGAATGTCGAACTGATTCCCAAAGGAGCTAAATTCTTAAAAGAAGACTTACATAAGATTGATTACGCAACCGTTCAAGTTTCGAAATGGACCATTGATTCCAAGAGCAACGAAATGATACGCGACGTAATCGTCAATTATTTAAAAAAATATAAAGAATTAGACGCCGAATTAAGACGGCAAAAATTTGATTATACAATCGGAGATGAACTTCCTACCGGAATCGTTCAGATGGCGAAAGTGTATATCGCCAAGAAACGAAAACTGCAAGTAGGAGATAAAATGGCCGGACGCCACGGAAACAAAGGGATTGTTTCACGTATTGTACGCGACGAAGATATGCCTTTCCTTGAAGACGGAACAATTGTTGATATTGTTTTGAATCCGTTAGGCGTACCTTCCCGTATGAATTTGGGACAGATTTTCGAAACCGTTTTGGGATGGTCGGGACATAATTTAGGCGTGAAGTTTTCCACGCCCATTTTTGACGGCGCTTCTTTGGACGATTTGAATGAATGGACCGACAAAGCCAGCGTTCCGCGATACGGTAAAACATATCTGTATGACGGTGGTACGGGCGAACGTTTCGATCAACCGGCTACGGTCGGAATAATCTATATGCTGAAATTAGGTCACATGGTGGACGATAAGATGCACGCTCGTTCCATCGGACCGTATTCTTTGATCACCCAACAGCCTTTAGGCGGTAAAGCGCAATTCGGCGGACAACGGTTCGGAGAAATGGAAGTATGGGCATTGGAAGCTTTCGGAGCTTCATTTATTCTCCAAGAAATTCTGACAATCAAATCGGACGATGTAGTCGGTCGCTCCAGAGCTTACGAAGCAATCGTGAAAGGAGATCCGATGCCGATTCCCGGAATACCGGAATCATTGAATGTGTTGTTACATGAAATGAGAGGCTTGGGCTTGAGTATCATATTAGAATAATTTTTATTGAATTATGGCTTTCAGAAAAGAAATTAAGGCAAAAAGTAATTTTTCCAAAATAACGATTGGGTTAGCCTCTCCCGATGAAATACTGGGACAATCCAGCGGAGAAGTATTGAAACCCGAAACAATCAACTATCGGACTTACAAACCCGAACGCGACGGTTTGTTTTGCGAACGCATTTTCGGTCCCGTAAAGGATTACGAATGTCATTGCGGTAAATACAAACGTATTCGTTACAAGGGAATTGTTTGCGACCGTTGCGGAGTGGAAGTCACCGAAAAAAAAGTGCGCCGCGAACGAATGGGACACATTCACTTGGTAGTCCCGGTAGCGCATATTTGGTATTTCCGCTCGTTGCCGAATAAAATCGGTTATTTGTTGGGATTACCGACTAAAAAATTGGACTCGGTCATTTATTATGAACGTTATGTTATTATTCAGCCCGGCATTGTACCCGAAAAAGCGACTTACGACTTATTATCGGAAGAAGAATATTTGGATATTATTGATAATCTTCCGAAAAACAATCAAACTTTAGAAGATAGCGATCCGAATAAATTTATCGCAAAAATGGGCGCCGAAGCTATTTACGACCTTCTGGAAAAATTGGATTTGGACGCTCTGTCCTACGAATTACGTCATAAGGCAAGTAATGACGCTTCCCAACAACGAAAAAGCGAAGCCTTAAAACGGCTTCAAGTGGTGGAATCGTTCCGTCAATCGAAAGGAAAAAATCGTCCCGAATGGATGATTGTCAAAGTAGTTCCGGTTATTCCTCCCGAACTGCGTCCGTTAGTCCCCTTGGATGGCGGTCGCTTTGCCACTTCCGATTTAAATGATTTGTATCGCCGGGTAATCATTCGTAACAACCGTTTGAAACGTTTGATTGACATTAAAGCGCCCGAAGTAATTTTGCGAAACGAAAAACGGATGCTTCAAGAAGCGGTTGATTCTTTATTCGACAATTCCCGTAAATCCAGCGCCGTAAAAACAGATGCGAATCGTCCGTTGAAATCATTGTCCGACAGTTTGAAAGGAAAACAAGGACGTTTTCGTCAAAACTTGTTGGGTAAACGTGTGGACTATTCGGCTCGTTCGGTAATCGTCGTTGGTCCCGAACTGAAAATGCACGAATGCGGTATTCCCAAGAACATGGCTGCCGAACTTTATAAACCCTTTATTATTCGTAAACTGATTGATAGAGGAATTGTAAAAACGGTAAAATCAGCCAAGAAAATTGTGGACAGGAAAGAACCGGTCGTTTGGGACATCTTGGAATATGTAATGAAAGGACATCCGGTATTGCTGAACCGCGCTCCTACCCTGCACCGTTTGGGAATACAGGCATTTCAACCCAAATTAATTGAAGGCAAGGCAATTCAATTGCATCCCCTCTCCTGTACGGCATTCAACGCCGACTTCGACGGCGACCAAATGGCCGTGCATCTTCCTCTGGGAAATGAAGCAATCTTGGAAGCGCAGATGTTAATGCTGGCTTCACACAATATATTAAATCCGGCAAACGGAGCGCCGATCACCGTTCCTTCACAGGACATGGTGTTGGGATTGTATTACATTAC
>WRFZ01000055.1 GCA_009778655.1 Candidatus Azobacteroides sp. | reverse complement strand
GAATTTAATCCGGCTTATGTCAGCGCTTATCGCTTGGTGGGTTATGAAAGTCGTCTGTTGAACAAGGAAGATTTCAACGACGATACAAAAGATGCCGGCGAATTAGGCGCCGGACATACGGTAACCGCATTTTATGAAATTATTCCGGTAGGAGTAAAGAATCCTTACGGCAGCGTAGATAACTTGAAATATCAGAAATCCTCATCATCCGAATCCGTACAGGGAGTGAAAAACAATGAGATGATGACCGTTAAGTTGCGTTATAAACCGTTAGGCAGTGAAAGCAGCCTCAAGATGGAAATTCCGGTTTTGACAAGCGACAAATACAAAGCGCCGAGCGCCGATTTTACCTTTGCTTCGGCAGTGGCTATGTTCGGACAGTTGTTGCGAAATTCCGATTTCAAGGGGACATCTGCTTACGATGATGTAATAGCCTTAGCCGGTAAAGGATTCGGGGAAGATAAGCAAGGGTATCGTCACGAGTTTGTCCGGCTGGCGGAAGCGATGAAACAGTTGGAAAAATAAGACTTATAATGAGGCATCTTATTTGTATTTATCTGAAATAATCAATGGGGGCTGTCAATTTTCTTATTGACAGTCCCGATTTTTACATTATCTATTCCATCGGAGACGAAGTTCTTTCTTAAAATAAACGCTGCACGCATAAAATGCGGATTTATAATATGCTAAATAAATTGACGCCGGGATTTTATAAACTATTAACTGGAGGGCGATCTAAGAAACAAAATACACCGGCGCTTGACGCGAGCGTTTACATTCCGTCACGTTCGTCGGTATAAGTAAACCCGCTCGCTTGACGTTCATCTTGAAGTTTTGACCATGCGTCTATTCCTTGCTCGCGAAGTACCGAGTTGTCGTGTTTAAGTATGGGGTATCTTTCAAAAAATCCCGCAAATTTCTCGCAAGGGTAACTTTCGCAGAATGCGCACATTTCGATGTTTTTTTCTTTTGCGCATATTCTGACGGCACATCCGGGATTTCCGCTTCCTTCTTTACAGGAAACGCATACGCCGTGAACAGCCATGCCCTTCAGAAACGGCCAAAATTTGTCGCCATCGGGAATCAGATGGATTATTTCTTCAAATCCCGCTTTTTTCATTTCCTCATACAGGATTTTTGACGCAGGCTCAACTTTTACCTTGACCGCACAATTTTCGCAGTAAAGACCGCAATAACACCTATATTTTTTATTCATAATTCGATATTGTTTGATTGGCTTGCCGACATGAAAGTTCTAAGAACCGACGGTTTGTCGGTCGTTGAGGCTAAAAATGCAACGATTGATGTCGGCGATTTTCGTTTCAGTTCTCGGCAGATGTATTTGCTGAACGAAATGTATTCCACCCGATTTTCCATTAAAGAGTTTTGCGCCGACCCTTCACGGTTCCAAAATCCGCGATGAGCAATGATTTGAGTTTGCGCACACAAGCTGCCCGTTAACAGGACAAATACAAAGCTGAGAATAAAATTTTTCTTCATCTTTTCTGTTTTTTATGGTTGCAGTGTTATGTCATCGGTAGTATGTCGTTACGTAAACACTTTGCCGTTGACATGACAATAATAAAAATACTTCATTTTTAATAACCGCTCTGGCCCCGTTTGGCGTTCGAACGAGGGAACGCAAAGACTCGGCCGGGTGACAAAGTTACAAAATTTCCGCTGTTATTTTTTATATTCGTAACGCTTCTTCGGTAACAGGATTCAATCACTGCGGTAAATCTCGGAACATTATATTTCACCGTTTCTTTTTTTATTTTGACGAAACCATTATCTTTGTCCTCGCAATGAATAAATGAAATAAAGATAACCTCAAATTGATTTTTCCGGTTACCTTACCGAATAACTTAAACCAATGATAATATGACCCTGTTCCAACTTTTTAAAAATATTTCACCTTACGTTCGTCCTTATAAATGGCTGGTCGTTGTAGCATTAGCGTTGACTTTTGTAGGTTCTTTTACGGCGCAGGTCAATGCGTGGGTGCTGCGCTATACGGTTGATAGTATCAGTAATTTGCTGGAGGCGCACAAAAACCTCCAAGACGGTTTGCATATACTGATCATTATTTCTTCCATTTTGTTGGGCAAAGAAGTGGTGAATGTTTTCATTCAATTCGGACAAAAATTTTTCGGCGAGAAAATCCGTATTCTCGTTGCTAAAGATTTGGCGCAAACCATTATCGAAAAAGTGATGACCTACAAAATGGCGTTTTTCACGGCGGGAGAAAACGAATCGGGGAAAATTCAAACCCGTATTGACCGGGGCGTGGAAAGCCTTACGCGCACGGTACAAAACTTTTTTATTGATATTTTACCTCTTTTCACATCGTCTGTGGTGGCCTTGTTAATGATGTTTCAAGCCAATTTTTATGTCGGATTGACGAGCTTGTGTATTGTACCGATCTATTTTTATATTACTTATACGCAGGCAAAAAAACTCGGCGGAAAACGCAGGGAAATACGTAAATACCGCGAAAACAAAAGTCACGGCATTCTCAGTATTCTGGAATCTATCATGGTTATCAAATCGTTTAATTGCGAAGCAATCGAAGCCGCTAAACAATTGGATCTTCAAAACCAACTCACGGATGCGCAAATGATTACGCGCAAAACCAACTTTTTCTTCGACGGATTGAAAAGTTTTGTGGAGCAAATCGGCATTGTCGTTATCATTATATTAACGGCTTATCTCGTTCTTTCGGGACAAATGACCATAGGGGCAATTATGTTTCACATTCTTTTGTTTAACAACGTTTCCGCACCTATTCGCCAATTGCACCGTATTTATGACGATATGAATGATGCGCTCGTTTACGCCGAAGGCTTTTTTGATATTCTGAATGCCGATTACCAAAAAGAAAATTCCGGCAGTTATCGTCCCGAAAAAGTGTTCGGAAAATTCGAGTTGCGGAATGTTGATTTCACCTATCCCAACGGCACGCAAGCTTTGTTTGACGTAAATATGACGATTCTTCCGAATAAAATCACGGCATTGGTGGGGCTTTCGGGCGCGGGCAAAAGTACGGTCATCAATCTGCTCGACAAATTCTACGAGCCGGGCAAAGGCGAAATTCTGCTCGACGGCGTGCCTTTGCGTGAATATGACACGCACTTTCTACGTGAAAACATTGGTTTGGTTTTGCAAAAAAACCATATTTTCAGCGGCACGATAGCCGAGAATATCCTTTACGGTAATCTCGACGCTTCGTATGAAGAAATGGTAGAGGCTTCCAAACAAGCTTATATTCATGAACAAATCGTTAGACTGCCCAACGGTTACGAGTCTTCTGCATTATTGCTTTCGGGCGGTCAGCAACAGCGAATTGCCATTGCGCGCATGTTTCTGAAAAAACCGCCCATCATTTTCCTCGACGAACCTACGGCAAGTCTGGATGCCATTGCTACCGAACAGATTAAAAACAGCTTGGACGCTATAAAAAAGAACCGCACGGTAATCATCATTTCTCACAGCATTTCGCAATTTATTGATTCCGAAATGATTTATGTGCTGAAAAACGGAAGGGTTGTGGAACATGGTACACACGAAGATGTTTATCATCAAGCCGGTACTTATAAAGAAATATTTGATGCCGCCGCCCGCAGTCTGAATGTGGAAAAGATTAACGATACGATAGAGCCGGGTAAAGACTAAGTAAATTTATTTCATATAAAACGAAATATAGGTCGCATCGAACCATCCTGTACCGCCGCCGGCTTCAACAAGGAATTTTACATCATACATGTTTTTACCGAGTTTCAAGCCGATTCTCTCCCATTTTTTGAAATGCTCCGTAATGGAAATCGTCCCGCATTCGCGGCGTGTTTGACGTATGCTGAAAAATTGAGAGAAAGGCTCGTTACTGCCCTCGATATTACCGGAGCCGGCCGGTCTGACGGCTTCATAAATAAAATAAGTGCCCCCATCCATAGTAAACTCACCTTTCTTGCTTGCCCCGTTTCCCATTGTGGAAGGCCCTATTATTCCCTCTCCGAACCAATCGTCAACAATGTACCATTCGACCATCGGATTCCTTGACCAACCGTAAATTCCTATATAAGAATAATGCCCCGCTGAGCCGTCAGCCGATCGGGTATAGTTAAAGTCACAGTAAACATCTTTGTAATCGGCGTATGGTTTGCCTTGATTCCAAAAATAGCCTATGCGACCTAAAAAATCATTCGGCTCGTTCCATTCTGCTCTGAAAGCCGCTCCACCGCCTTGATTTGCACCGTACCATGTCAGTCGGTTGTTATTTCCGCCCTCGGTCCACATTTCATAACCGTAAGGCGAGCCGCTGAGCGGTTGGTTCCCCTCGCTATTGCTTGTAAATGTCGTTCCGCCGACTAATTTCGTATCCCGGATGCACGGATCCGTATCTTTCTCCTTTTGCACTTTATTTGAAACGCATGCCGCCCAGAGGCAACAAACCAATAACGGGATATACCCGATTTTTATCTGATGTTTTTTCATTTGGATAGCGTTATTTTATCAATTTCAATACATTCTTTACATTTCTTTGCTATATCTTTGCAATTCATTAAGGATTCTCCGGTTCGCTTTTGTATAATGATATTTATTGGACTACAAATATAAGAAATTTTGTCAGAAAAAATACAGAAAAGATATTATTACATTGTCAAAATAGGTTCTACGGATAAAATTTACCGGAAATCAAATAAAAACAACTATCTTTGCAGAATTAAATTTTTAATGTTAATAGAATACAAATGAGAAAGATTTTATTATTTACAACATTTTTGTTTATTACAGTTGCAAGTTTCTCTCAAGATCTCATTTCGCTGAAAAGCGGCAAAAGATTGGAAGTAATTGTGACAGAAATTACGCCGACTCTTATACGGTACAAATTATTCACAGAGCCTCAAGGGAGAACCTATTTTGTATATAAGGATGACGCTACGGGTATTATGTACCGGGATGGAAGAATAGAAACATTTGAGCGATCCGGCGAGCAAATGACAGAAAGCGCTCCGATAGAAAACGAGAACCGACAATCAAGTTCTATTTACAGCAACTTCGAAAATTCAAAAACCTCCAATCAATACAGCAATCGGAATCAAACCAATGACTTCATCTTATCGGACGGTACAAGGGATATTATTTATTTGAAAAACGGAAGCGTCATTCGAGGTACGATTGTAGAGCAAGTTCCATACCGATCCGTAAAAATTGAAACGGCAGACGGTAGTCTCTTTGTATATCAAATGAATGATATTGAAAAAATTGCAAAAGATACGACATGGAAAAATAATAGATCAACACAGAGTTCGGGATTAAAGCAAGGGTATAAAGGAATTGTTGACTTGGGATATTATTTTGGGTTAGGCGATTATTCTTCTGTTGATAGATTAATTTTCAATTTTATTAACGGATACCAAGTAAACCCGTATTTTTCATTCGGAGTCGGAACTGGACTACACTATTATTTGGCTTCGGGAGGAGGTAAGACTCAAGTTTTTATTCCGTTTTTTGCAGACCTCAGAGTTAATTTTATCAACGGAGCAGTATCGCCCTATTTATCATTCGACATCGGATATTCGTTTAATGCTTCGGATGGTTTCGACGGCGTCGGGATTTTTATTAATCCGACCATCGGCGTGAGCTATAAAATACCTGACGGGTGTGAAATACATGCCGGCATCGGTTTTCAAATGCAAAGAGTAAATTTTGATGTTTATGATGATTATTATGGCGATTATTATTATTCTTCACATATAGATATGTCAGCAATTGCGATTAAAATCGGATTATCGTTTTAATTATTTGTACAAGATTGTAAATCAACGTTTCCGCATTATTCAATATCATTTTCCCATTTTCAATTTTTCCGAATAGATAAGGGCGCACACAGGTGCGCCCCGACGTTTACGCATAATCGTTACAAAATACATTCCGGCCTGCAAATAATCGTGTCTTTTCAAGCGGAGTGTGGGGCGTCGGAATAGACATGTTATTTATTGACTTACAAAAATATCATTTTTTCTCTTTCCTGTTTGTGACCACTTTCATCAATACCAAGCATCACAAGGTTCTCCAAGCACAATGTTTGATACTTGTGGCTGTTTTTCTAACCATTCCTTTACGGCATTACGTTGTTCCTCAGAAACAGAGCCGCGATATTGTACCACAAAAAACTCTTGGCATTCCCTTCCACCGCCTCCACATTCCAAGCCGTTGCCTTCAATTGCTTCTGTAATAAAGCTATTCAAAAATTTCTCATAGAAATCTTCATTGTTTGCCTCTGATAAATCAAACTCAAGATTAAAACCGAGTTCTTGAAATTCGCCTTTGTGTAATTTTTTGCGAAGTCGTCTTTTCATTTTTTATTCATTTAATTTTATTGCTTTCTTATTCGTTAAAAAATTTATCATTGTCCCAATTTGCAGGATTGTTAATAATGTAATTAGCAATACGTTGATATGCATTATCATCACGGATAATGTGCTCCCAATAATTGCGTTGCCATAATTTTTTGTTAAACGGTTGCCAATCCAACGTTTTTACGCCGCGGATATATTCATTCGTCGTCATTGTTTTGAACCATTGCACAACCGCCCGTAGGGGCGAACCTACGTGTTCGCCCCCAATTGCATGTTCGCCCAAAATTGCATTTTCGCCCAAAATTGCATTTTCGCACACATCATCAGGGCAGACACGCCCAATATCGGGGCAGACACGCAGGTCTGCCCCTACGATACCGCTATTATTAACAATAATCGCATGGAAATGGTTGGGCATTATAATATAGACATCCAACGTAATGTCCGGAAATTTATGTGATAATTCCATACACCATTTTTCAATCATTATTCCCGCATCATTCAATATCATTTTCCCATTTTCAATTTTACCGAATAGATGGGGGCGCACACACAAGTGCGCCCCTACGTTTACGCATATTGTTACAAAATACATTCCGACCTGTGAATAATCATATCCTTTCAGACGGATGCTACGGCGGTGGTGTATGTTTGGGTTGTAGGGCATGATTCTAAAATGGCAATTCGTCAATATCAATAATTGTCTGATTTTCGTTTTCTATTTTTGGAAATTTATTTTTGTAATAAGAATTTAAAAATAATCCAACAGTTGCTACGCTATTGATAATAAAATAAGTGTATAAAGAATCATGTATAATG
>WRFZ01000054.1 GCA_009778655.1 Candidatus Azobacteroides sp. | reverse complement strand
TCAAGTAATTCCCATAAAATCGTTACATTTTAAAATGAGGATTTTTACGGAACAATAAAAAAATACACAAACAAAACAACATCATAGAAATGAAAAAGATAATAATATTAATTTTTATACTAATCTCCTTTGGTATGAATGCACAAGAAAAAACGGTTTCGGATTTTAAAAAAGATTTTGAGAAAATCGCAGAGTCCGAGTTAACGGAAGAACAATTAAACGAATGTTGGACAGAAGAGGGAAGCAGCGAAAACGAAATAGTGTGGTACGAAAACGGCGCCTTTTCCTTTACTGAAATAAATCCCGAGAAAACTTATTCGCCTTGCGGGGGTGGATTTTATGTCTATCAGCTTGAAACCGGAGAGATTTTTGCACAAATAACAGATTTGGATGCAATGCAAGTCATTAGTATTAGTAATCCAACGAAATACGCTTTTTCTCTAAAAAAATATTATTCTATTTTAGAGATGACCGATAGTATCGTTATAGTTCATACCTTACCTTCAGAATATGAAATTAACCGGTTTGACTTCCATCTTGACTCAAAAGGAAAATGGCAACTCATTTTTACTGACGCAGCCACCGATGAAATTCCTTTTATTACAAAACGTTACAAACGAAGCAAAAATGAATGAGAAACAAAATATAAACAGTCCGACCGTTCTTATTACAGGCGCTGCGGGAAATTTAGGCGGTCTTTTAGCAAATTATCTGCAAGATGGGAATTTGCATTTGCTTACACATAAAAAAGAAGTTGCCGACGAGTTAAAAAATCGCTTGAATATCAAAATATTCAAAGCTGATTTAGCACAAAAAGAAACTTTGTATCCGGCAATGAAAGGAATAAATACCGTAGTGCATTTTGCAGGAATTTTGTTTAAGGCTCGTCCCGAAAAGTTTCTCCCAATTACAAATACGCTTTATTTCAAAAATTTGCTTGATGTTGCGATAGAACAGAGAGTGCGGAGAATTATTTTAGTCAGTTTTCCCCACGTCGAGGGCAAAACAACGCCGCAAAATCCTGCGACAGGACGTTTGGACGGGAATCCGATTTCTGTTCACGCAATTACGCGCCTCCAAGAAGAACGGGAATTGTTCCGCAGATGTTCCGAAGCAAATATAGAAGCTGTATCTTTACGTGTAGGAATGGTTTACGGGAAAGGAATTTTAATGATTGACACAGCCGAGTGGTTTGGACGACATTACTTATTGGGCATTTGGAAAAAACCGACTTATATCCATCTGATTTCAAAAGATGATTTTTTGGCGGCAACAACAGCAGCCATTGATAATGAAAACGTAAACGGAATTTATCACATCGGCGATGAAGGCATTCAAACGCTTCAAGAATTTTTGGATAAAGTTGCTAAATACAAACATTATCACAAACCTTGGCGTATGCCGAATGGATTGATAATGACGGCAGCACAAGGATTTGAATCGTTTTCGGCTCTATTTGGTACGCGAAGTCCATTGACAAAAGATTTCGTTCGTATCGGACAAGTTTCTTATTACGGCGATACAACGCGAATGAAAAACGAACTGTTGCCGAAATTAAAATATAAAACATTTGAAGATGGACTTGAAACTTTTTAACTTTTCTCTTATCCGAAACTCAAGTTCTTAACCATAGAGCGCTGTTCAAAACACAAAAAAGAGACGATATAAAAATACTGTCTCGAAAAAATGTTACAGCATAACAAAGGGTTACAACATAGAAGAAAGTTCTCTGCTTATAATGTAACTATTATAGTGTCAACACTTTAACCGCATTTTCTGTTGTTTTAACGATATAAACGCCTTTTGCTAATCCTGTTACGCTTTGTTTTGCATTAGCGGCGCATACGCCTGCGGCGACGATTTGTCCGTTTACATTCAAAATCGTATAGGAAGTTGAAGTCGGCATGGCATTTTCAATAAAGATCGTTCCGTTGTTAGCAAAAACGTGTACTGCACTTTTTGTCAAAGCAGCAATGCCGGTAGCGGTAGCAACGCCGGTAGTAAACTTGCCGGCAACGTCGGCTTGATCAACTGTTGAAACGCCAAACATATAATCTCCTTCCGGCAGGTTCCATTCAAATGAAGTAGGAGTAATCAAGGGAACGATGGCTCCACCTATTTTCAGTTTTCCGTTATCAATATCTGCCGGCGCATACGCGTAAATCATGCCGCTTTTGTTATCTTTGGCATAAACATTGTAGCGAAGCGCACTTACCGGAGTTATATCATCGGAAGCTGCATCCCAAGTTAAAAGATATTTGCCGCCGGAATAACTTATTTTGAAATTAGCAGGAGTAGCGGGCGCTTTATTGGGAGGTATATTAACATAAGGAGTAGGATCAGCAGGTGGAGTTGCAGGCGTTTCACCACGATTGGTACCTTCAAGCGTATTGAGACATACTGTGCTCTTATTGCCGGTACCGCCGGTTCCGAATGTGGCATAATCCAAATTACCGTCGTTGTCAATATCCACTAAATTGCAAGTTCCCATCCTGTTTCTTGCAATATTTTCAAATCCGGCTAATCTGAATATATTATCTCCATTATTATAACGTATTCCGCCCGGCGATTTGCTTCCGCCTGCCACATCCTGTATGGTAACGCAGATGTCCATAAAGCCATCGTTATTGACGTCGCCGGCTGTAATACTTAACTGATTTCCACCTGCGGTCAACCCGATGTCTGTCCCTGCTTTCATATCAAAACTTACCGGATCGGTTCCTTTATTCATGTAAACATTAAAATAAGGATCCGGGGCAATTTCAATGATATCGGAATAACCGTCGCCGTTGATATCGGCAAATACGGTTTCACTTTCAACAGAACCGGATAATTGTACGTCCGATTGGGTAAAAGTGAAATCGCCGTTATTGATATACAAATAACCGGCATAGTCATAGTAATCATCTCCTCCCTGAACAATAAGATCGGCATAGCCGTCCTTATTTACATCGCCAACATGCACAGAACCTTGTCCTGCTTGAAAGATGTCTCCGCGGCTGCCGTTCGGCAAAACGACGAGATCGGTTTGCATCTTGAAAGATCCGCCCATATTTTTGAATATGTGCGCCACGTTTGATTGATCACTGTTTTGTCCGCAAATAACCAGATCTGTCCAGCCGTCATGATCAAAATCTACAGCCTGTATGGTACGCCCATCTGCAGAGGCGTCACCGCTTGAAACGCTTGAGGTACCTGAAGAGGTAGGCATTTGCAAATCGGCGCTGCGATCCGGATCCGCTTCAAATTTGTCGTTGCCCAAGTTTTTATACACAATAATTTGAGGTTTTCCACCGGCATCGCTTCCGGAAGTAACTATATCCAAATATCCATCATTGTTATAGTCGATAAATTCGGCGCTTCCCCAATTTAACGGGGTGAATACTCCGGTAGTAGTGGTATAATTGGCAGTATCCAACATAGTGAATTGCATATTTCCGTCTCCGTCTTTTGTCCCCTTGTTTTTGTACAGGTAAACTTTGCGGGCAGTGCCTGCGGTTTTGTCGTATGCTGAAGCAGTGGCGTCGCCACCAATAGTGAATACATCTTTGTAGCCGTCGTTGTCGATATCTCCCCAAATCATACGGCCGCCGATAAAGCTGGCTCCGTTAATGAACGGGTTGTTCTGAATTTGCCATGCAATGTCATAAGGCGGCGTTACTTGAGCATAACTCATTGATGTTGCGAGCAACATTAATACTAAAAATAAAAAGTCTCTTTTTTCATAATCAAAAAAAATTAAAATTGTTTAACATAACGTTTTTCATATTCATCTCTTAATTCTAAAAACCGAAAAAGAGCGAGATTCACCGGTAACCTCTCTCCATTTTCGATTCTATTTCTAATTTTTAATTACTCTGACGGTTTTTTGCCGTTTGCCATCGTTTATTGTCAGCAAATACACGCTCGAAGGATAATTGCGGATGTCTATCCGCGCTGTTGATCCGGAAAAATCTTGACGCAGTAACGTCTTTCCCCTCATATCGCTAAGGCTAATACGGTATTCTCCTGCCGTTTCAAAATTCAACGTAATTATACCGTCTGTCGGGTTGGAAAATATGCGGGCCATTGACGTATCTGGTATTTTGATGCCGGCGGTTGCTTTTTGTATCTCAGCTCTGAGCCACCCATCTGGTTGATTTAAATCGATACCGTTGAGCATGTCCCCAATCATCGCCGTCCCATTGTCTTGATTATACAGAACGAATGCGATTTTAACTTGAGAGCCGCTTGCTTGAATTGTCGAACGGGGAATAACAACCTCCGCTATATATCCTTCGTCGCTGTCGCTTGAATTGGAAACTGTTCCGAGTACAAGCGTCTCGGATTGAATTTCGGGCGCTTGAGCATCCGCCCAATTCTTGCCCGAATAGCGGAATACCTGCTGAACGCCATCCGTTCCGATTCTCAACCGTAAAGAGGAACTATCCAAAGTCCCCGTGCCGGCATGCAAATATACGTCCATTCTATCCGAAGGCAGCAAATCATAATCCGTCCGTTCTACCAAAAGATACAGATTATCATCATCATACGCCATTCGCACCGCCGCCTGCGCCTGCGATTCGCCGCCTACGAAAAGAGCGTCGGCGTTATTGACCCAGTCCTCATTATTTCCGTCAATCGTCGGGGTACTGCGTGCAGGAAAGATCGTATGGTTGAGATAAAACTTGCCAATGAGGATGTGCCTATTAGCGCCGGGTAGGTTGAAATCGGTTGTAATTTGACCGGTTGTAACTGTTCCTATCACTGTGTGCGAACCGTCAAGTTCCAACGCCCCCCAGTAACCCTGATATTTGAACGGTTGATACATTTGACCAAAGTTGCGGGCTTGGGAATCTCCTAAGCGAAGGCTGTAAACATTTCCTATATTGTAGGAAAGAACGGTTTCTCCCGAAGGAAACTGTTTCAAGTACGGCGCAGACCCTTGACATATTACTTCCTTATCCGCAGGACCCTGTTCAACGTTTTCTATGCCTACTATTGAGTTGGGACTAAAGTTATGTGCCCAATCGTCATCCGAATGGGCTACAGAGATATCCATGGCGCTGCTGTAATCGGGCCTTTGATCTTCCAATGCAAGAGCAATGGCGCCGGAATTATTCAGTTCCACTGCGCATGGCATCTGGTCGGTATATCTGTTAATGTTCAGAGTTCCACCGCTCGGAATTGCAACGCTTTCTGTTCCTGTATAGGTTTGAGAAATCACATATCCGTAAAATTCATTTTCGGGCAAGTGTGATATCCATGTTTCACCGTTATCAGTAGAACGGAGAAGTGCCGTACCCGATGATCTTATCAGAGCGGGATTTATAATACCATTGTCAAATTGTATTTGATCGTTTGTACTTGCATGGGTAAAATATACATGAATTTCGCCCGATTGAAGTTGCAGAATTTGAGGTTCCCAATTACGGCCGCGAAAGATTACCTTTTCTTCTCCCCACGTTTGTCCATTGTCCTTGCTTATACGCATTGCGATGCCGTCGCCATCATTTGTATTATACAAATTACTGTTTGCACGGAAAGCTGCCACAGCCATCAGATCTCCGTTCCGAAGCGCCAGCGCATCACCATTATTATACGTCCTTTTGTCAGTTACAGGTTGTCCTTGCACATTAACGGTAATACCCTCTATGGGTATAAAAATCTGCTTCGGCGTTTCCCAGTCTTTGAGATTCAAGCCGGTGGAATACAGGATATTTGAACCAACGTCATTGATCTGCCAAAACATAATATACTTGCCGTTTGGCAACTTTTTTATCCGCGAGTAAACGGGAGCGATGGGGCTGGCGCTATTAAACGGACTGGGGATTTGTATCTCATAATATTCGCGGTAATTGAGTTCCAAAATCTTCGCGCCCGTATCATTTTCATGGGAATTGATTACAGGCTCATCAGTATTAAGATCCCCGATCAGGGTTATATATCCCGGCTTGCCCGTTTGAGAAAACGAGTTACCGGCAAAAACAAAACTCGCCACTCCTAACGCGAAACAGACTTTTCTTAAAAATTCAACCTTTCTCATTATCACGCTTTTCAAACTCGTTTCGTTTTTTTGAATGTTCTCTGTCTCCATAACTTTGTCTAAAATTTTATTTTCAACTTCGTAACGTTTACTTAGCGATCCGGCAGCTTAAGCGAATAATCAGTCGGAATTTTTATCGGAAATACCGGCGAATCGACATGCGATTTCCGCATAATTTCGGCTAATTCGGCAACAATTTCAAGATGTTGTGCGGCAAGGTTGTTGTCTTCATGAACATCCGTCAATAAATCATATAATTCAACCGTCGTTTTTTCCGGTTTATCGACATTTAGCCAAATTGCTTTCCAATTTCCTTTTGTTACGGCAATTTTACCGCCTTGCTCGTGAAATTCCCAGTACAAAAAATCATGTTGCCGCTGTCCCGGTTTACCGAACAATGTTGGCAAGAAAGAGATACCGTCGATATTGGCGGCGGCTTTCGTACCGGTCAGTTCAGCGAAAGTAGGCGCCACATCCCAGAAAGTCGAAATCTGATCAGTCACGCTTCCCGCTTTGATTTCTCCCGGAAGCCGGGCAATCATGGGTACGCGGATGCCTCCTTCGTACAAATCGCGTTTAATACCGCGCAACGGACCGGAACTCTTAAAGAAATCCGGATTAGCTCCTCCTTCATTATGCGGTCCGTTATCGCCGGTAAAAATCACTAAAGTGTTCTTATCCAATCCCAATTCCTTCAATTCAGCCATTACTTCGCCCACATATTTATCCAGACGAGTAATCATCGCCGCATAGTCTGCTTCCGGTTGTTGCGTGCTGCCATACCCTCCTCTTTTATAATCGGGACCGCTATCAACGCCACGAAAGGGTTTTTCTTGAAAATTTTTATCTTCATACATGGCGAGTATAGAGTCGTTAGGACTTGCCAATTCGGCATGAGGAAGAGTATAAGCAAGAAATGCAAAGAAAGGTTTATCCTTGTTGTCCCGAATAAATTTCATGGCTTCATGATGGATAATATCCGTTGAATATTCGCCTTTAAGGTCGCCCTCATTGCCTTTCAGCCATACGGTGTCTTTGTTATGCCAAAGGTAATAGGGATAATAGTTATGAGCAAGATTCTGACAGTTGTATCCGAAAAACTCGT
>WRFZ01000053.1 GCA_009778655.1 Candidatus Azobacteroides sp. | reverse complement strand
TTCGTTTGACGGGTAAAGACAAATAAGGCGCTATTTGCATGGATTGATTGGATTTGAAGAAAAATTTAATGATAAAATCCAACGCAAGAACATAGAGCAACATCGAATTAAATGTGTCAATTGCTCGTTCGTATTCACCGATTTCCAATAACAGTTTATCGAGAACAAAGCCGAACATCAGAAATTCCATAGCAAGTAATCCCAACATAAAGAACATAAATATCTTTACGCCTAAATTTCGTTCGAACATGGGATTTCGTCGAAAGGCTTTTCGTTGATGTTGTCGTAATTCTTTTTGTATCATAATTCAGACAGTATATAATTTACCTATTGGTCGTCTAAAGTATTAAAAATGTCACAAATATACTTATTTTTTTTTGAACTTATTACCATAATAAGTATCTTTGTAAATGAAACGTACAATTCTTCTGTTACTTGCCGGTATTTTTTCTCTGCCAATCTTTTCACAATCGGCGCCCAAGCGGGAATTTCGAGGCGCGTGGATTCATGTTATCGGTCAAAGTCAATATCAAAACATGTCTTCCCGAGAGATGAAACAATACTTTATTAATTTGCTTGATAATCTTCAAGCAATGCATGTGAACGCCGTCATTTTTCAAGTTCGTCCCTCAGCCGACGCTTTTTATTATTCGGAGATTGAACCTTGGAGTCAATACTTAACCGGAACGCAAGGCAAAGCGCCGGAAGACAATTTCGATCCGATGGCGTTTCTACTCGAAGAAACGCATAAACGGATGATGGAATTTCACGCATGGCTGAATCCTTACCGGGTAACTGCTTCAGACAATGATGTTCTGTGTAATACGCATTTATATTATCAACATCCGGAACGATTTGTGAAATACGGAAAACAATTGCTTTTCGATCCGGGCTTGCCCGAAAACCGGAATCACATCTGCAAAGTGGTAAAAGATATTGTAAGCCGTTACGATGTGGACGCTATCCACATGGATGATTATTTTTATCCCTATCCCATTGCCGGAGAAAAATTCCCCGATGAGAACAGTTTTAGAAGATATGCTCCGCAACAAGGATTTAGGGCAGACCAAATCGACGATTGGCGCCGGAACAATGTAAATTTGTTAATCGAGCAAATAAAACGCACGATTGTTTTGACTAAGCCTTGGGTGCGATTCGGAATCAGTCCGTTCGGCATTTATCGGAACAAGAAAAATACGCCCGACGGTTTGGGAAGTAATACCAACGGTTTACAGAATTACGACGATCTGTATGCCGATATTCTACTCTGGATGCGAAAAGGCTGGATTGATTATTGCGTTCCGCAGATTTATTGGGAAATAGGACATTCGGCTGCCGATTATGAAACGCTCATTCGTTGGTGGAGTAAACAACAAAGCAAAAGCCAACTCTATATCGGTCAAGACGTGGAACGGACAATGAAATTTTCCGACTTGCAATTTCCGGAGAGAAATCAATTGCCCCGTAAAATGCAATTGGAGCGAACGCTGCCCGGTATTGACGGAAATTGTTGGTGGTCGGGGTATTCTTTGATTAGAAACGGTAACGGTATTGCCGATAGTCTGCGAAACCATTATCAAGCTTATCCGGCATTGATTCCGGCTTATACTCATTTGCATAAAAAGACGCCGAAAGATGTGAAATCGTTGAAAGCCGAATGGACGCCGAACGGTTATCTTTTGCATTGGCAACGAAACGGCGACCCTGAAAATCCGGAAAAAGCGCAATATTATGTCATTTATCGTTTCAAAGACGGGGAGAAAACCCAATTGAACGATCCGTCGAAAATTGTTGCCGTGACAAAAAAAACATCATTCCTTTTACCTTACGAAAAAGGAACGATGAAATATAAATATGTGGTTACTTCAGCGGATCGTTTTCACAACGAAACGAAAAAAGGGAAGTCGAAGAAAGTGAAACTTTAAGCGATGAATCTGCCGTTACGGTTGATTTTTCTTCAATATTCAGCGTGTACTTTATTTCATCCTAATTCTCCATTCTTGAGGATACAAATTATTGGCTCGCGTCCCGATATTTTTAATAAATCCCAAGGGATGTCCTTTGTAAGTAATCAAAACATAACCTTTTGGAATTTCCGGCAGGATATTCCGTAAAGCTTCTTTCCGCAAATAACTTAAAGCGGTTTCTTTATCAACTTCCCGGCGCGGAAAAGCCGCTTCGGATAACGCATTTGACATTGCCAAGTCGTGAGCCGGAATCCGGTCTCGACCTTTCATTTCTCCCAAAGCCACTCCGGCGGAAAGGATTCTCAGGCTGTTTTTCACTCGAAGATAATCGGAATAATGATTGGCAGGAACGGCAATCCAACGGGAATTATCGGAAACAAAAATATAATTTTCCGGAAAAGAAAGACAATCGGCGAAAGGCGATGCGTGAAAAGTACCGGTTTTCCCTTTCACTATCCGATCGGTAAACGGTTTTTCCTTTTTACGGATTCCGGCAATAAAAAAACCTTCTCCCTTGATTTTATGAGGCATCAATCGGCGCGGTTCTTCCAAAAGTTCGGCGTCAAATTCGCAACAAATCCAATCGAGATTTTCTTCATTTTCCTCGCGATTATATGTACAAGTACTGTAAATCAAGATTCCGCCCGGTTTCAAAGCCGGCCAAACATCCGCTACAATCCGACGTTGACGTTCGGCGCAAAGTTGAACGTTATTTATTGACCATTCTGCAATTGCAGCCGGATTTTTCCGAAACATTCCTTCGCCGGAACAGGGCAGATCCGCTACAATCACATCGAAAAAAGCGGGCAACGATTTTCCGATTTCCGCCGGATCGTTGCAGATAACCCATGTATTCGGATTTCCCCATTTGATCAGGTTTTCGGACAAAATGTTTGCACGGGAACGGATAACTTCATTCGCTATCAGCAAACTTTCGTCTTCTAAAAGAGCCGATAAATGCGTGGATTTTCCTCCGGGAGCAGCGCATAAATCCAATACTTTTGCCGGTTGGGGAAAATAGTTTCGGACAAAATATTCCAAAATCATCGAAGAAGCTTCTTGTACATAATAACATCCGGCGTGAAACAAAGGATCCGATGTGAACGACGGACGGTTATCTAAATAATAACCGTCAACCGCCCAAGGAATTGATTCGGACAAAGGCAGAGTTTCGGACAGTGAATCCGCATTTATTTTTCGCGGGTTCAAACGAATGCTTACCGGACTTTCTTCGGTTAAAGCCTTTTCAAAAGCCGCCATTTCGTCGCCGAGCAACTCTTTTGCGCGAATAATAAATGTTTCCGGTAAATACATATTTATTTTTTGCAAATATATTGTATTTTTGCAAGAAAACAGCACAATGGCAGCAAGTCTTTTTTTAATTCCGACAACCTTGGGAGATACGGCGATTTCGAAAGCGCTTCCGGATTACAATACAATCGTTATTTTATCAATCAAGCATTTTATTGTTGAAAATATACGGACCGCTCGCCGTTTTCTTAAAAAAACGGAACCGAGTATTGATATTGATACTTTGACTTTTTTCACTTTAGATAAACATACTTCGAAAGAATCGCTGACAGAGTTTTTGAAACCGGTGGAAGAAGGATATTCCGTCGGGATTATCTCGGAAGCCGGTTGCCCGGCAATTGCCGATCCGGGTGCCGAAGTGGTGGCGATTGCTCACCGGAAAAACATACGGGTGATTCCTTTGGTAGGGCCTTCGTCAATAGTATTGGCTTTGATGGCGTCGGGATTCAACGGCCAATCTTTCACCTTTCACGGCTATTTGCCTATTGATAATGAACAACGAATCAAAACTTTGAAAATGTTGGAGCAACGGATGTATTCCGAAGAACAGACCCAATTGTTCATTGAAACCCCTTATCGTAATAATAAAATACTTGACGATATTCTGAAAACGTGTAAACCGGTCACCAAACTTTGTATTGCCGCCGACATCACATTGGATAGCGAATATATAAAAACCCTCAGTATATCGGATTGGAAAAAACAAAAGCCGGATTTGTCGAAACGGCCTTGCATCTTTGCTTTGTATGGGTAGTGACGAGTGATTTTGCTTGTCGTTTTCAGCGACGGGGGGCGTTACGCGGAAAACAAGAGTTTTATTCTGTTTTTTGAATTTTTTTTCTGTAATAATTTTATAATCCAAAATTATTACATATCTTTGCACTATCTTATATAATATGAGAATAGTTTCGCACAGAAAATTGAAAGAGTTTTATGAAACAAACGGACGCGAAAATTCACGTGTTGCATTAGAGCGTTGGTACGCTATTGCAGAAAAAGCCGAATGGAAAAACTTGTCCGATATTAAGGTTGATTTTCCTGTTACGGACTATGTGGGTAATCAACACTATGTTTTCAATATTAAAGGGAACAACTACAGGTTGGTAGTCGTGATCAAATTTTCAATAGGTTACATTTACGTCCGTTTTATAGGAACTCATAAAGAATACGATAAAATTGATTGTTCAACTATATAGAGATAAAATTCATGGATAATATTACTAAAGACCAATATGAATTTGCATTGAAGAGAGTAGAAGAACTTCTGCCAATAGTTGATGATAATATGCCGGCAAACGATAAAAATGCAGTGGAATTATCACTTGTGTCCGATATAGTAATAGCATACGAAAAGGAGCATTACCCTATTGAAAAGCCTACGATTTCCGAATTAATAGAATTGTCGCTGGAAGAAAGAAAGATGACGCAAAAGCAACTTGCATACGAGATAGGAATAAGTCCATCACGTATAAATGATTATATTTCAGGCCGTTCAGAGCCTTCTTTGAAAAATGCGGGATTGTTATGCCAGATATTGGGTATTTCGCCATCAGCTATGCTTGGGTTATGAATTTATCTCATCCTATCAAAACTCAAAAGATAACTGTTTATCTTCGGGCAAAAGGGTGAAACTCATGCGATGATAGGGGGTTGGTCCAAATTCTTTGATTGCTTTCCAGTGGTTTTTTGTCGGATAGCCTTTGTTGTTTTTCCAATCGTAAGAAGGAAATTCTTCGTGCAAATGCATCATGTATTCATCGCGATGCGTTTTAGCCAGAACGGAAGCGGCTGCAATTGACATATATTTCCCGTCCCCTTTCACAATCGTAGCGTATGGAATATCCTTGTACGGTTTGAAGCGATTACCGTCAATCAATAAATGTTGCGGCTGAATGGTCAATTGATCCAAAGCGTGATGCATAGCTAAGAAAGATGCGTTCAAAATGTTGATTCGGTCAATTTCGTCGGGAAAAACGACGCCGATTGCCCACGCAATCGCTTCTTTCTCAATGAACGGACGCAGCGCGTTGCGTTGTTTTTCGGACAATTGTTTGGAATCGTTAAGTTCTTCACAAACAAAATCCGGAGGAAGAATCACCGCCGACGCAAAAACCGCTCCGGCAAGGCATCCGCGTCCGGCTTCATCGCAACCGGCTTCCATGCAATCGCGTTTTAAATAGGGAAGAAGCATTGAATGATAATGTTATTAAGTTTCTCAACACACCGCTTTTAGGGTCGGTATAGATATAATCGAGACCCATTCGAAAAACCTAAGTTGCATAAGAATTTTCTATATCTCCAATTATTTTTTGAATTTGATTTTTCAATATCGGAATATCGTTAATAACCGTATTCCAAATTTCACTTAATTCAACGCCGAAGTATTGGTGAGTAACAAAATTTCGCATTCCTTTTATTTCTTTCCACGAAACATCGGGATAATTCTGTTTCAAATCATCCGGAATATTGGTAACGGCTTCGCCAATGACTTCAAGATTTCTGATAATGGCATCTTGTTCTACCCATTTTGTTTCAAAATTGTCTTGAGTATGAAGCATACTTACCAGATATTCTATTTTTGCAATACTGTCGCGTATATGTTTTAACCGAAACAAATTTTTATCATTCATTACTGTAAATAATTTTTAAGTCATTCATAATATGAGGTTTTAGTTCGGGATGAATGTATTTTTCCGAAATCAAATCAACTTTTTTGTCAAGTTTTTCTTCTAAACTATCTTTTATACGTACAATATTAAACAAACCAACGGCATCTTTCAACTGATAAAGAATATCAATATCACTGCTTTCCGTGTTCTCGTCGCGAGCTACAGAACCGAATATGCCTATTCGCACAGGATGAAACGGCATCATCGTGTTGATGATAATATTTTTTTGCAATTCACTAATCATAATGCAAAGATAACATTTTTTTAATTAATTGTTTATATCTTTGCGACGCGAAAATCCAATATCCGTTTTTGAAATATGAAATTAATCGCTTGCATTATAACCGGATTGCTTTTTACTCCGATTGCATTTGCTCAAATGCTGAAAGGAAAAATTACCGATGCAACCGGGCGACCGATTGCGGCGGCTTCTATCTATATTACGGAAATAAAACAAGGGGTTATCGGGGATAAGGATGGAAATTTTCAAATCAAATTAGCTCCGGGAACATATCATTTGGAGTGCAGTTGCGTGGGTTACGATACGGAAAAGAAAGAAGTTGCCATTGCAGATGAAAATCTTACCGTTGAGTTCGTTTTATCCGAAAAAATTGTTCAATTGCGGGAGGTCGTCGTAACCGTAGGAGAAGATCCGGCGTATGCCATTATGCGGAAAGCTATTAAAAAAGCGCCTTATTATCAATCCGTAGTCAAAGAATCCACTTATGAAGCTTATACCAAGGGTTCTGGAAAGTTAGTCAGTTCGCCCAAATCTATAGAAAAAATGGCCGGTGAAGACTTGACTTACTTCAAAGGCAAAATGTTTGTGCAAGAATCCGTCAGTGAATATAAATTTATCGCGCCTGATAAATACGAACAAACCGTAAAAGCTTATTCCGGTACCATGCCGGATTTTGCAGATCCGAAAGATGCCTTGGGAATCGGTATGATTTCGCTCTACAGCCCCATGTACGGAAACATCATATCTCCTTTGAATCCTAAGTCTTTCTCTTACTATCGTTTCAAGTATGAAGGTTATGAAGAAGAAAACGGACAAATTATTAACAAGATTCGAATCATTCCCAAGTTGAAAGATCCGAAATTACTGGAAGGAATATTCTATATTGCCGATGATGAATGGAATATAC
>WRFZ01000052.1 GCA_009778655.1 Candidatus Azobacteroides sp. | reverse complement strand
AACTTAATAAAAGGTTCAACGATGAAAGAAAAAGCGATTACACGAGCTTTACCGGTTGGGTTTCGAGAAATACAGAAGAAGGTACAATCGAACTGCCCGAATGGTGCGATGAGTTTGATTTGTACGATGCTTGCGAACAAATCGAATATTAATCAAATTAAAACTTACAATAATGACAACAACAGGCAGTATTACAAGAAAAACAGATTTAGAAAATCTGATTGAAAGCGGCAACAAGGTCGCTGTTTTAGAAATGATTGAAACAAAAGAAGCTGCATTGAAAGATGCAACCGACAGCGTCGAGTATTGGGCTTCTCGCAATATGGCTGACTGCGAATATTCAATAAATGAAGCAGACAGAGCAAAAAGACTTCAAAAACAAATTTCACAACTGAAAGCGGCTTTATAAATCATTAACGGTTGCGCACGACACGAATCAGTGCATAATAAAATGACAACAACAATTACACTTCAGCAATTCAAAGAACAAACGCCGGTTTTATACGGCTTTGTAAATTTCTCGAACGGCGGCCAAAAAACAGGTACATACAAATTGGCATTTAATAAGTACACCAATAAAATGCAATATCAATTATTTTACGAAAGCGGTCGAATTGCAGACAGAAAATTCGGTATCGGCATTGACACCGCCTACCGGCTGATGAATTTAGGGCAATTGAATTTCGACCCGGAAAGAGGCAGAAAAGAAAATTACATGTAATGCGATTGAATTTTACGAAAATGAAAACTCACTCTTTCACCACACGGATTTTTCCTCCGCAATACGGACAATTGATGACGTCGCTTGCGGGTTGCTCGAAAAGGTCAACAATCGGCACATCAAGAGCGGCGGCGATACGTTCCAACGTATCAAGTGACGGTTTGCTTTTTCCGGAAACCATATTACTCACATTCGGCCGTGTAATTCCTATCCGTGAAGCGAGCCAAACGGACGTAAGTCCCTTGCTTTTCAATACTTCTTTAATTCTCAATTCCATAAAAATACGATTCATTTTATTAAACGATACCGCAAAATTAATAAATAATTCTTATTCGATACAATTAAATGTTAAAAATATCACCATGCAATACTATTTAACAATTATTAACTAAAGTAATTTTGCAGATGTATTATAATTCAGTACATTTGCATATAATTTGTAACGTATAACAATAAATAAAAGTAAAGCAATGAAAACATTGAACGAACAAATAAAAGAAGTGATGACGAGCAAAAAGTCGGCAAACGCAAAAGCGAAAGACCTCGTTGAATTGGGCCTCAAAAAAACGGAAATCAACCGCCTGTTAGATATATATAAGCCGGACGATGCGATACCTTTTACGTTGGGCGTCGAAATAGAATGTTTCAACGTAGATAAAAATTTCTTTCTCGCTTACTGCAAAGAAAGCGGTATAAAAATCGAAGAAGAAAGATACAATCACGATACGAAGAATCATTACAAAATCGTAAGCGACAGTTCGATACAGGGCGAAAACGCCGTAGAGTGCGTATCGCCCGTATTGAAGGGCAAAACCGGTTTGAACTCTCTTAAAAAGGTATGCAAAGCATTGAACGAAAGCGGTGCGAGCGTGAATCGTTCAACCGGCTTACACGTTCACACGGGTTTGCAAAACATAAGTTTCGAGCAATACAAAAACATATTCATCAATTACATTTACCTTGAAAGTGCGATTGATAAATTCATGGCAAAATCGAGACGCGGCAACGATAACGTTTATTGCAAGTCCGTCAATCTCGAAAACGTAACGATACATACCGTTTCGGAGTCCGGCGAATATTCCGACATTGCATATATTTTCCGGCATGACCGGTATTTCAAGTTAAACCCGGTATCTTACGAAAGACACAATACCTTAGAGTTCAGACAGCACGGGGGTACGACCGATTACGATAAAATAGAAATGTGGGTAAGATTCATTGTAAAATTGGTGAAGTGGTCGAAAAATAACCGCTTGGAATCAAAAATCGAAAATATACCGGACATACCGTTTTTGAATGAGAGCGAAAAAGAATATTTTATTAACCGCGCCGCCGCTCTCGAATGAGAGCGGCTCGCATAATACATTAATATGTGCGTAATAATAGTAAAACCGTCCGGCGTCGAATTGCCCGGCAAGAAAATATTAAATCAAGCGGCTGTTTATAACCCGCACGGTTTCGGGTTCTGCACCTTCAAAAGAATTTACAAAACGCTTTCTTTCGATTCTTTCATGAAAGAAATAAGTAAGGTTGACAAAAATGAATGGTGTATCATACATTTCAGATTTGCGACCACCGGCAGCGTAAAGCGCGCCAATTGTCACCCCTTCAAAAGTGAAAATATATGCTTTGCACATAACGGCGTTTTGAATATCGAAACAAAAAACGACAGGACGGACAGCGAAACGTTTTTCGATAATATCGTAATGAAGGCGATAAACAAATACGGGTTCGATTCTCGTGCGCTCGATGATATTATGTTAAAAAACACGGGTTTTTCAAAGTTTGCGCTGATGAACGACAAAAAAATAACGCTGTACGGTGATTTCATTGAGTATGAAGACGGTTGCTATTATTCGAATTTGAACTTTTTAAAACGATATTATTAAATTCTAAACAACTATACTATAAACTATATCGGTAATATATTATGAAAGCAAGAGAATTTTTATCGGAAATAATGCGCCTCGCTTGGCAATTCGTAAAGCGTAACGGCGTCACAATATCGGAAGCATTGAGAGTGTCATGGCGCAACGCAAAATTGAAAAGAGCAATGGCGGTTAAAATAGTCAAGTTCTATTATCAAAAAGTTGACGGCACAAAGCGTGAAGCATACGGTACTTTGAACGGCCGATTTATACCCGCCGTTGCGGGTACCGACAACCGTAAAAAAACGATACCGTTCAAGTTTATTTCGATACGGAAAGACAAGAATGGAGATGCTTTAAAAAGGCAAATTTGATTTAATGATGAAAACTTACTTTACACCCCTGTTATTTTATTGATTTTTCCATAAATAATTCGTATCTTTGCTTTTCAAAAGCAATCAAAATGATATACTTGGATATAAATAAATTGCAACCGCACAAAGATAACCCGCGCAAAATATCTTTCGGGCAAATCGAAAAATTATGCGAAAGCATCAAAAACAACCCCGAATATTTTGAGGCGAGACCTATCATCTGCAATACCGATTATATCATTTACGCCGGTAACAGTCGGTATAAAGCCGCCAAAAAACTCGGATTGGAAAAAGTTCCGGTTCATGTCATGGATTTGCCGGAAGAAAAAATGCGCGAAATAATGATACGCGATAATGTAAACAACGGCACTTGGAATGAGGCTGTTCTGGCCGATGATTGGAATATTGATTCATTGGTAAATTTCGGGCTTGAATTCGGTTCGTTTTCAAGCAACAAAAACGAAGAAACAAGCGAAAGCGAAATTACGGAATCAAAGACAAAGAAGAAAAACAAGACAAGAAAAATAATTACCTGTCCATACTGCAATAAAGATATTGAGATATGAATACGGCGGAATACGCATACGAAAAAGGCATCAGAGAGGTAACGCTCGGATTTTCGACGGGAAAAGACAGCGTTGCGGGGCTTGATATGCTGTTAAAAGCGGGCATGAAAGTCATACCGATATATTTTTATGTCGTACCCGGTTTAAGATTCATCGAAGATAACATAAAAATGTACGAAGACCGTTTCGGGCTGAGAATAGTCAGACTTCCGCACCCGATGCTTTATGATTATATAGATGATTCCAAATGGCAAACATACGACAAAACAAAGACACTATTGAAAAACGGAAACGGCAAAACATCATTCAGAAAATTAACGAATGATTATCTGGATTGTATGAATATACCGGGGTTTGAGTATGATTGCAACTGCATGAAAATGGCCGACAGTCTCAACAGACGGCTTTTACTCGGAAAAATACCGGATGTCGATGAAGTGAAAAAGGTTATTTACGTAACCAAATACATGACGAATAAAGATTGTTTTGATTATATTAAAGCGAATAACATACCGTTAACAAAGGATTATGAGATATGGGGAAGGTCATGGGACGGACTGAAATATGATTATTCCATGGGTGTAAAGAAATTTTACCCGGAAGATTACGAAACAATCAAATCCTATTTTCCGCTTATTGACGCGGAAACAATAAGATATAAACTTGTAAAAAAATATTTATATGAGCAAAGTACTTGACAGCTTCGAACCGAAAGCATTGGATTACGGCGAAATAGAAGATTTGGAGCCGAAAGACATTGAAAAGGCTTTAGAGTTGGAAGCAAAAATAAAGCTGAAATGCAAACAAAGAAAACAGTTTGCGGATATGACGGATACGCAGTATTACGCCGTAGTCGTGTTCGGCAATGAACACGATAAGGAAAAGTGGCTCGATACATTGGAAGGCGTGGATGTCGAATACAGACGTTTTATAGACGGTTATCAATTGGCAAAGAAGTACGGCACGGATATTGAAATGACAGCATCTTTGCCGGCACCGAAATACGTGAAACAATTTAAACTGAAATCAAAATGAGCGGATCCAGCAGAAGTTTAAACCCTCAAGTACAATCTTGGTTGAGGGACAGAGTAGGCGCATTCGGGCGCGGAAGATGACATTGATTTTCGATAATACGGGTGTCGGGTTTTTATGTTAATTTGTCTTTCCGGCATCCGTATTTTTCACGTTTGATTAATCACAGGAAAATGAAATATCCAACAAAATCCAACACTAAAAAAAAGGCCATGCTTGATGCTTTAAAGCAAACTTTAGGCGTGGTAACTCCGGCATGTGAAAATGCGGGGATAGACAGAACAACGCATTACAAGTGGATGAAGGAAGATGAATACTACAAAAACGCCGTCGAAGAAATAGAAAACATTGCTCTTGATTTTGCCGAAAGCAGATTGCACCGGAATATAAAAGACGGTGATGTGGCGTCTATCCTGTTTTATCTGAAAACAAGAGGTAAAAAGCGAGGCTATATCGAACAACAAAAAACGGATATTACCACCGGCGGAAAAGCACTTAATACCGATATTACGGTGGAAATCATAGACAAAAGAGAGCAGGTGAATGAATATACGAACGAAAATCCAAACGACTAAAGTATTCGCCGAAGTCGGAAAAGCGGTAAAAGACGGATTTACCGTCATCTCCGCGCAGGGTTCGAGCCGGTCGAGCAAAACATACAATATACTGATTTGGCTCGTGATATATTGCACCGAACATCCGAATACCGTATTATCCGTCGTTCGGGCGACGCTTCCCGCAATAAAAGGTTCCGTATTCAGAGACTTCAAGGAAATACTTTTCCGGCTCGGACTTTTCGATGAAGAAGCGTTGAATAAAACGGAGATGATTTATACATTTCCGAACGGCTCGTTCGTCGAGTTTTTCTCGACCGATTCGGAGCAAAAACTGAGAGGAAGAAAAAGGGATGTACTTTTCGTAAACGAAGCGAACGAGTTATCCTTTATCGAATGGCAGCAGCTGATAATGCGTACAACGCGATTCGCCGTCTTGGACTACAATCCGTCATTCTCCGACGACCATTGGCTTTGCGAATTGAACAAAGACGGCCGAACCTTTCATTTCATCACCACCTATAAAGACAATCCCTTTCTGGAGCAAACGATAATAAACGAGATAGAATCGCTTCGCTCCAAGAATAAATCCTTATGGGAAGTTTACGGACTCGGCATTCAAGCCGTAATCGAAGGACTGATATTCACGAACACGGAATTGACGGATGAAATACCGGAGTACGTCAAAAAGAGAGGCATCGGCATTGATTACGGATATTCGAACGACCCGACCGCGATAATTGATTGCGGTTTGGTTGATAACGATTTATACTTGGATGAATTGTGTTACGACACGCACATGCTGACAACGGATATTATCAATATACTGAAGCCGTTGAAAAGGAAGGTGATTTCGGAAAGCGCCGATCCGCGGATGATTCAAGAAATATCCGACGCGGGAATATTAATCTTTCCCGTCGAGAAGTTCAAGGGTTCCATAAATGCGGGGATTAATAAAATGCTCGAATTTAATATCAAGATTACCCGGCGTTCCGTGAATCTCATCAGGGAATTTAAGAATTACACCTACCTGCAAAATAAAGACGGAAAATGGACCAATGACCCGATTGACGATTACAATCACGGGATTGACGCCGTCAGATATTGGGTTTTGGGGGAAGCGACGGGAAAAACAAGCGTATTGGGAAACTTGAGAACAGCCTCATGGCATTAATCGAAATGAAAGTATTTCCGATTAAAAATGCGGTTTGTGTAAAATAAGACAATAAAGCAAAAATGACAAAAAACGATGAAAATACGGACAAAATGATATTCGTCAAGCCGTTGCCGGAAAACTTCGTTGCGGTGATTGTTTTTCCGATAGCCGACGGAATCCGCTTGGATGAAGTCATGTTCGCCGACGGCGCGAAAGAGCTTAATCTCAAAGCAGCCGAAGCGGCAAAGAATATCCCCTGTTCCGTCCGTTACGATGTATCGGTATTCATGCGGGAAGGAAGGGAGTTGAGGGAATTGATACCCGACGTCGAGGTTTTTTGCTACAAGCCCAAAGCTCCGCTTCCTGACAGGATTGCGGCGCAGGCGGATTGGCTCAAAGAAAACCTCGTTATTGATTATCTTCATAAAAATGAAGACTATTTGAGGTTTATCGAACTTTCGGAAGAATACGATTCGAGAAGCAAATCATGCAACGGTATTGCGGTTGACGTCTTATCCGATGTCGCCAAATATTACGGGAGAATCTTATAATTTGTTGTTTTATTAAATCACTCGAAATCCGCAGGCTGTGAAGTCGGCGGATTTTTTATTGTCGAATATGTTTTTAAACATGTTTCCGGAGTGAAAATAATCGGTGAAATGTTTGGGTAATTACAAAAATGTTATTATCTTTGTATTGTCATTACGACAAGAGCTCTATGACTGATGACGAAGGGCTAAATGCTCGGGTAGAAGAATTAATTGAGAATCTCAATTACTACCTCCGAAGCTATAATCGGTTGATAGCA
>WRFZ01000051.1 GCA_009778655.1 Candidatus Azobacteroides sp. | reverse complement strand
GCTCCCAGAATTTCTTTTACCTGACGAACGACTTCAAAAAAGTTTGCGCCCGAACGGTCCATTTTATTTACGTAACCGATTCTCGGAACATGATATTTATCCGCTTGTCGCCAAACGGTTTCCGATTGCGGTTCAACACCTCCGACAGCACAGAATGTAGCTACCGCACCGTCGAGGATACGAAGCGAACGTTCTACTTCTACGGTGAAGTCAACGTGTCCCGGAGTATCAATTAAGTTGATTTTATATGTTTCGTCTTTGTATTTCCAAATGGCGGTTGTAGCTGCGGAAGTGATTGTAATACCACGTTCCTGCTCTTGTTCCATCCAATCCATAGTTGCGGCTCCATCGTGAACTTCTCCGATTTTATGAGTAAGCCCCGTATAAAATAGGATACGTTCCGACGTGGTTGTTTTCCCGGCATCAATGTGAGCCATGATACCGAGGTTTCGAGTAAATTTCAGCTGTGTATCTGAACTTCTTGCCATTTATTCTTAATTATATATATTAAAATCTGAAATGAGCAAACGCCCGATTTGCTTCGGCCATTCGATGCATATCTTCTTTCCTTTTGAATGCGCCGCCTTGATTGTTAAATGCGTCAACAATTTCCGCCGACAATTTGTCTGACATTGATTTACCCCCTCTTTTACGAGAGTATGAAATCATATTTTTCATTGAAACGGATTCTTTGCGATCGGGACGGATTTCGGTAGGGACTTGAAATGTAGCGCCGCCAATCCGACGGGATTTAACTTCAACAAGCGGAGTAATGTTGTCTAATGCTTGTTTCCATATTTCGAGAGCAGATCGTTGTTCATTGGGTAATTTAGTCTTCACCCTATCTAAAGCGGTATAAAAAATGCCGAAAGCAACACTTTTTTTACCGTCATACATCAAGTGGTTAACGAATTTCGTAACCCTTTGATCACCAAAAACAGGATCAGGAAGAACCTGTCTTTTCTTTGGTTTTGTTTTTCTCATTTTCTTCTAAAATTTTTATTTTCTAATCGGTTGTTTACTTTTTTTCGGTATCTTCAACAAATTCCTCCGAATCTGTTTACTCAACCATTGTATTGTCAATTATAAATTATGAATTATTATTTTTTTGTCGCAGTTATTATATTAATTCATAATTTATAATTCATAATTATTTTTTCTTGCTTCCTTTAACCGGAGCGACGGGAGCTTTACCCGCTTTCGGACGTTTAGCGCCGTATTTGGAACGTCTTTGCGTACGACCATTAACGCCGGCGGTATCCAAAGTTCCGCGTACAATGTGATAACGAACGCCCGGAAGGTCTTTGACACGACCTCCTCTTACCAATACGATGGAGTGTTCCTGCAAGTTGTGTCCTTCACCCGGAATATATGCGTTCACTTCCTTGGTACTTGTCAGACGGACGCGCGCTACTTTGCGCATGGCAGAATTCGGTTTTTTGGGAGTTGTGGTATAAACCCTCACACACACGCCTCGCCGTTGCGGACAGGCATCCAATGCCGGAGATTTTCCTTTTTCAACTAAAGTTGCCCTTCCTTTTCTTACTAATTGATGAATTGTAGGCATTTTTAAATCTTAATTCTTTGTTTTTTTATTATTAATAAATTTACTTCAAAACACAAAACGGGCTGCAAAGTTACATCTAATTTTTGAAAATGCAATGAGTTATTCCGAAATTTTTCGGTTTTTTTGAGCCAAAACGCCGCAAAGATACAATTTTTAATAAAATAGAGCAAATTATTCGGAGAAAATTTTATCGGGTTGTCTTTAAAAGATCACGTTCTTATCCGTGATATTTTAATTTCAAACAGTTATGATATTTGAAAAGTCTTCGTATCTCTCCAATCCAAAGTACGATCGAAGTACTTCCGATAATAATAGCCCAATCCGTCAGATGCAACGGCGTTACATTGAACATTTCTCTTCCGATGGTAACGATCAGCCATTGTCCGACTATAGTCACTAAAGCAATCATTAAAAATCCGGTGCATTGACCGAGTGAAGCAAAGGTTGATTTTCCGGTCATAAATGCTTTGGCGTTGAACATGTTCCAGAATTGTAACATCACAAAAACAGTGAAGAACAACGAAAGTTCGTAGGTTGATAATCCGTTTCCTGCACTAAAATCAAAAAAGCTGCGTCCGAAATCAATAAGACTGAATTGAGTTAGTGAAGTTATATCTGCATGTTTGAAATATTGTACCAAACCGAATAACAGAATAACAAAAATAAGCCCGACACTCAAAATACTTCTTCCCATTGCTTTACTAATAATGTGGTCGGTAGTTTTACGGGGTTTTTCCTGCATTACTCTTTCATTGGGCGGCAACGAGGCCAGAGCCAGAGCGGCAAATGTATCCATAATCAAGTTCACCCAAAGCATTTGCGTAACGGTCAACGGAGATTCGGTTCCGAGAAAAGCGCCGATAAGTACAATCAAGCAAGCGGCAACATTGATTGTCATTTGAAAAAGTATGAAGCGTTGAATGTTTTGATACAAGGAACGTCCCCACATTACAGCCCTTGAAATACTGCTGAATGAGTTGTCGAGAATCGTTATATCGCTTGCTTCTTTGGCTACGGAGGTACCGTCGCCCATGGATAGTCCGACCTGTGCGGCTTTCAAAGCCGGTGCGTCGTTGGTACCGTCTCCCGTTACGGCAACGACTTGATTTTTACTTTGCAGAAGTTGTACCAAGCGTTGCTTGTCCATCGGACGGGCGCGGGACAAAATTTTCAAATCCAAAATACGTTCCAGCAGTGTTTTATCGTCCATTTCGGCAAATTCCGTTCCTGTCATGTGGTGCGTTTCGGGCTCGTTTTGTTCCCATAAACCGATTTGGCGACCGATTTCTTTGGCTGTCCCCGGCGTATCGCCCGTAACGATTTTCACGGCGATGCCTGCATTTAAGCAACTTCTCACAGCTTCCGGCACTTCGACGCGAACCGGGTCGGAAATAGCGACAATTCCCACAAATGAAAGATTGATCTTTTGTAATTTACCTTCGTGAATATAAATCGTTTTGTCGTTATCTTCAATAATTTGATAGGCAAAGCCCAATGTTCGCATTGCCTTATTTTGATATTCAAGCAATTGAGAATGAATTTCTTCTTTTGCAACCGGAATGGTTTTGCATAAATCAAGTACAATTTCAGGCGCTCCTTTTACATATAATACTTTCTTGCCGAGCAACGGCGAACGAACAATCGTTGCCATATACTTGCGTTCGGTAGAAAATGTCAGTTGTTCAACAATTTCCGCATCTTCACGCAAAGGCAAATAATTGATACCGTTATCGTGTAGCCAGAGCAATAATGCGCCTTCGGTAGGATTGCCCAGCGCTTTGATCTTAGCGCTGTCGGAATAATCGAGATAGGCCGTAGAATTAACCGAAATGCCTTCTTTTATTATATTTGTAATGCCTTCGCTGCCGTAGAACTTTGTTTCATAAACTTTCATTTGGTTTTGCGTCAGCGTACCTGTTTTATCGGTACAAATGACGGTAGTTGCGCCCATAGTTTCGCAGGCGTGCATTTTGCGCACAAGGTTGTTGGTGGAAAGCATTCGCTTCATACTCAATGCCAAACTTAATGTAACGCTCATAGGTAATCCTTCGGGTACGGCAACCACAATGAGCGTGACGGCAATCATAATGGTGTTTAGCACATATCCGCCGAAAAGAAGCCAATCTTCTACATGGAATCCTCCTACACTGACAAAATAACTGATTAAACGTCCGACAAGTATGAAAACAGCGATGGCGTAACTTGCTTTTGTAATCAAATCCGCCAATTTATCCAATTGCTGATTGAGCGGCGTTTCCACGCTGCTGTCAATTTGTGCACCTTCATACACTTTGCCGTATTCGGTAGCGTCGCCAACCTTTAAGACCTGCATAATTCCGTGTCCGTCGGCAACCGTTGTTCCTTTCAAGGCATGATTGGAGGGATAGGTGGCGTCTTTTACAAAATCGGCCGGATTAACCGTTTTTTTGCAAACCGGTTCTCCGGTAAGCGTTGATTCGTTGATTTGCAATGAAACCGCTTCCAGCAATTCGCCGTCGGCAGAAACTTCCTCACCGGTTTCCAAAATTACAATATCGTTGACAACCACTTCTTTCTTTGTAATCTGGCAGATATTGCCGTTGCGGATAACTTTAACTAAGGTATCGTCATTGACTTTGTTGAGGACTTCAAACTTTTTATTGGCGCTCAATTCAAAGCAAAAGCCGACTACCGTTGCCAGAAGGACGGCAATTAAAATGCCTGCCGGTTCAAAAAAGACGCTTGCCGTTCCGTGTCCGGAGAAAAATTCGTAACACGACACAGCTATTGATAGCGCTAATGCTATCAACAGTATTACAATAATCGGGTCGGTAAATTTCTCCAGAAAAGCCTTCCATAACGGTTCTTTTTCGGGAGGCGTTAAAATATTTTCACCGTACTGTTTGCGACTCTCAAGGACTTGCGCGTCGGTCAAGCCGGCGTAGTGATGATTTGTTTGCATGTGCATATTATTCAGTTATTAAAATTATTCATTGTTTCTGCACTTCTTGTTCAATAATTACGTTCGACAAAAATAATGTTTCTCAAACATAATCAATTGTTTTTAAAAAAGTATCCGGCGTTTGGACGCTCAATGTACTTCCTTTATAATCTTTTACATTTCTTGTAACAATGACTTTTATCGTTTTGTCCGATTCGGCAGAATAATTCTGTAAAGCATCTTCAAAGTCTTTAAACGATGAATTCATTGCCTGCAATATAGTTTCTTTGCTGACTGTCAAAACATTTATGATTGACATCAATAATCTTAATTGTGTAATTACCTGTATATGAGGCGCTGTCTTTCTTAACAAATAATAAACATTACCGATAATGATTGGAGTTATGTAAATTTCTATCCGGTTTGCTTCACCGAGCGACAAGATTTTCGCTGCATATTCGGAATAGGGTTTCCTGTCAAAAAAGAAATCAAGAATAACGTCAGTATCAAGTAATATCCTCATTATTGTTTTAAATATTTATCTGTTAATCTGTCAGTTATTTCTTTTTTATAATCGAAATTTTCGGGAGCATGGAAAGAACCTTTTAACATTTTTACCGTCGGAGTCAATGCTATATCATTTTGAGAAATTTCTTCCGAAAGTAATTTCAAGTAATTTTCTATTAAATCCGACAAACTACGCTCTTTGCGTTTCGCATAACGTTTAGCTGTATCAATAACCGATTGTTCAATTGTTAGCGTTAATTTTGTATTCATGATGATTCCTCTTTGTACTTTGTGCAAAGATACAATTTTTTTACATACGTGCAAAATTTGCTAATGCAATACGTATTTGCGTTTGCCTTTGATGATTTTAATTCTATTCAGATTGTATCGTTTTCCAAAACAGGACCTTTACCTACTTCAAATCTGCCTTCAAAATATCGCTTTCTGATTTCGGAAGATTCTTCAATCCATTTGTCAACTCCAAGAAACCTCATTCGGCAAAGGTTATATACCTTCATATTATGCGGGAATTGTGCGCCTTGTTGAGTGGGCATTAATAATTTACACGGAAAACCGGCACATTCATAGCAATAAGTTACCCTTTTTTCCTGTACACAATCCCAAGTTGCACAATGACTACCAACTGCAGATCTAAAATGTCCTTTCTCACCTCTGCAACCTCTACACGGCGTATCTTCAAGCGGTATTCCCAAATATTCAGAAGATCGTTTTTTATATTCTTCGGTAATATTGCCCTCATATAAAGGACAGTTAAAACAATCTAATCCACAGGGCGCCGTCAATTCGATTTTGTTCATTTTCGTGTTGTTTTAAAATTTGCCGTTAATTTGTTGCATAATTCAGTAAAGCTGCCTCAAAAAGATTTTTAAGGCAGCCCCGTTAATTACAGATTAAGTATTTTCGGAAACACTTTTACTTTCTTTTTCAAATTGTTGAGCAAAGCGCGCTCGGTTTTGTCTAATCGCCCATCGCCTTGGATTTTAGCAAGTAACCATTTGGCTTCTTCATCGTCAATTTCGCCCGGCGATGTTTCGTCTTCCAGAAGGAAACTTGTAATCGCTTCAATAAAAAGCGTTTCCCATGTAGAGTGATTATCTTTTCCCGAAACGGCATCATTTAATTCAAACAGAAACTCGGCTTCTTCTTTGTCTATTTTACCGTCGGCATACAACACTTCACGAAGTTGTTTTACTTCAGCTTCATCAATCACGCCATCAGCGAGAATTGATTTTTTTAATTTACTTAAACTACTCATTTTTTTTATTTTTAAAAATTATATAATAGATTTACGTTGATGATTCCTCTTTTAATTTTTAACCAATTGAACGATAATAAGTCTTCCTCCGACTTCTTTTGAAAGCAGGATTTGTTTGCCGTCGGTCAATTCTACGGCTTGACCAATCGGGATTTTTTTACCTTCGGTTTTATCTTCCAAATCGGTTAATTTTTGGTTTATGAAAAGCCATCGGTTTTCGTGAAATACAAAATATCCGACCGGTTTTCTCTGTTCTGCGCTCAATTTTTCATTCGGCGAGATATTACGGTTTACGTGCCAAAGATATAAGTATTGATTATGATACACCATTACACGATAATCATCGGGAGTAAACGTACCTGCTTTGTGCGACGAATAGAGGTTGAGCACAGGCAGTTGTCCTTTATATTCAGTACCGCAAAACGAACATTTCGGTTTGGTGGTATTGTCGAATACAAACCACTTGTGCCAACAGTTCGGATTTTGGCAAGGCTGCATCAAATCAACCGTTTTCAATAGGGCCTGCTCCCATTCGTCGGCAGTGGGACGTTGAGCAGGATTATGCAAACCGTCAATAAATGCCCGATCAAATAGTTTTTTCAAGTATGGACCACAAACAGAATAAGGAATTTTTGTCGGGTCTCCTTGCGGAAGTTGGCTCGGTTGCAAATCTTTAATTTTCACGCGATTG
>WRFZ01000050.1 GCA_009778655.1 Candidatus Azobacteroides sp. | reverse complement strand
TGCCAAAACATATTGGTAGAAAGTCCGTCATTGTCCCAAATAAATCCGTGCTTGAGGTTATACCAAATAGTATCGAGCGTTATATGAGCAAAATCGGTATTTCGGATATATCGGTCAAAAATATGTATTCCGGCATCAAGCCCTACCACTTCCGCTGCCGCTGCCCAAGGGCGGGGTTTTCGCGGGGTCCGGGCACAGAATAAAGAATCGGAAAGCATTTGCATTTGCCCCAAGCTATTCGATTGCCGGTTCAGCAATTGTGAAGAAGCCGGAGACAATCCGAACAATAAAAAGAAATTTGAAAACAAAAGAAAAAAGCGCCTATTCTTCATTGGGCAATACTTATTAGTTACAATTAAATTATTCGACAAAAATATTTACATTCCCGCTAATATGACCGGCTTATTTTTTCACAAAATTAGTCAAAAAAATTGAATTTATTCTGAATTTTATAAAAAATTTTTATTTTTTATATAAAAACGGTTAAATTCTTATATTTACAACGTCTGAAAAAGTAATTTAACTGCATCTTCAAGCTGTTTTTTTCGGCGCCAAAATAAGTTTTTCCGCTTGAGCGGCGCTTAAGTACCGGAGCGTTAATAAATTCCGGTATATTATAAGAAAAAAGTGATTCGGGATAGTAATTCGGATTTTTTTTGAAGCATTATAAGGAATATGGAATATACGGCAGGGATGCCGTAACGGCTATAATAAGTATCCATAAATTATGGGAAATACGCTTTATAAATTATGAATTATGAATTATAAATTATAAACGAAGACCCTTCAATTCATAATTCATAATTCATAATTCATAATTTAAAAAGACCGGTTTATTCCGCTCTGAATACCCAATAAATACAAGTATCCCATGCTTCTGCTCCGGTAATCGGATTTCCAAGCACCATTTCTGTATCGGTCAACAGAAGGATATCATAAACATAAACCGCTTTACCGTTATCATCGTTGTCATTGCCATTCCAACCGTTAAGAACAACGATTTGAGAGGTGGTCAACTGACCGATAGACCAAAGCGCATTTCCGTCGGAATTTATTTTCGTTTTACTCATGTCGAAACTGAAAGTACCGCTTTCCGTGCTGCCATCGGTTTTATTTTTCGTAAACTTAGCGCCGGTAGCCGAAAAGGTCATGGTAGCGCCTTCCCCTTCTCCGTCGTAATGCAGCCCTCCTTGATCGGCAAAAGAGGATACCATCCACCAAGTGGGAACGGTATGCACTAAGTAGCCGCCATTACCATAATAAGCCGGCGCCGAGGTATCCCAAGTCCACACCTTGGAGCCTTCACCACAGAGAAGTTCCCATTCGGGAGCTACATCAAAACATTCATCAATGGTGACGGGAAATGTTTTTGTTAATTTCGTACCATCCGCGTTCAATGCGGTAAAAACAATTTCTTGATCTCCGGATACGACAAAACATTGTATATATCCGTTGGTATTTGTGCCGGCATAGGTCCCTATACCGTACGAAAACGAAGAAAGAGCATCCAAATGATCGCTGGATAAAGAAAAGAAATTGCTTTTTTTCCCATCGCGTATCTCTTGTTCTACTTTCACATATTGATTGATTTTATCCATCGTTGTAGCGCCTTTCATTTCCTCTCTGTTTTCAACCGGTTCACAGGCAACGAAAGCCATGACTGCAACTGAGATTACCCATAATCCCGTTATTTTTTTCATATTTTTCATACTTCTATTGATTATAATTTATTAATTATCTACCCACGAATTGAAGACGGCATCGTTTCCCCAACCGTCGTTTTGGGTATAAGCGCCGCCGGATAAATCAATCTGGATTTGCGGTTTCATAAAAAATCCTTTGGTTTGCCGGTAACGGTCGGCAACACCCGATCCTTGCGGTTTCATTGTAGTCCATAAGTTATCATTATGGACAGCTACTCCGTACATAGCGGGCAATACATCGGCGGCTATGCCCCAACGGCGAATATCGCCCCAGCGAACCCCTTCAAAAGCCAATTCGTGACGACGTTCATTACGTAAAGCATTGTCGCTGTATGCGGCAATACCCGGCAAGCCGACACGTGCACGCACTCGGTTCATTCCGGTTACCGTTCGGGTAAGTTCGGAATGCATCAAAAGAATATCTGCATAACGAATGATAATCAAATCCGTTCCACCGCCGTGTTGATAATCGTCTCCGGAAATATTATAATAATCGGGGGCGCTGGTGAAATAATTCCACAAACCGGTGTCGGAATTTGGATTACCGTAAGCGGTGGTTGCAACCACTTTCTTTTGCCACAGCCCGGTTTCTTCCATTTGCCGGTCGGCCCCCCATTGGCCGCTATAGTCAATCGCTTCATCGGCTTGGTTGTAGATGGAAGCCTTGCGTCGCGGGTCGTTCGGTTCATCGGCTACCCATTCGTCCCATAATCGGGTATTGACAGGACCAAACCCCCAACCCTGTCCCATCGGAAATGTATTTCTGTAATCGGTATTATTACCGTTACGGAGGGCAAAAAACAATAAGTATTGATTGCATTGGGGATAAGTTTGCCAAGTTGAATGAGGAATCATTTTTTTGACAAACACATGTTCCGAATTCATACCGTCCATGACCCAGTTGGGCGCATCTTGAGCGTAGGGGTAATCTTTTTTCGTATCCATGTTGGTATAGCCCCAAAGCGAACGAAAATCAGAAATCAATTCATGGCCGGAATTGTTCATACAATCCTCCAAGGCAGCGACTACCTGATCTCGAGTCACGCTTCCATCTTCGGTAGGAAGGGCGTCTTTACCATAAAATCCGGTATAGAACAACCACACGCGCGCCAGCAAACCGGCAGCCGCCCATTTAGTTACCGTTCCTGAAGCCACTTCGTTCCATTGAGAAGAAGGCATGTTTGAATAGGCATCCCAAAGGTCGGAAGCAATGAACTTAAAAATCTCTTCCTGCGTAGATTGAGGAGGAGCGCTCTTCGCTTCCGCCACATCTTTGGGAATCGCTTTCATCAAAGGAACATCTCCCAATATTTGAACCAATTCAAAATTAAAAAGGGCGCGCAGAAATTTTACTTCGCCTACTTTTTGATTTTTGAGGTCGCCTTCTTCAAAGTTGTCCAATGCGGTTAAAGCGGCATTGGCACGGGCGATTCCAATATAATGCGAAGTCCAAAACCCATTCAATAAACTGGGATCGTTGTACATCAGATGACTGATTGCTTGCGGATTTTTGTCGTTCAGACCGCCGCCGCCAAAACGATCATCTGCAGCCAATTCCGATAACAAAAAATAGGAACACGCCATGTTATCGTTATTCATGCATACGCTCAGCGCATTATAAACGCCTGTTACCATTTGGTTAACATCGTCGTCCGTTACAGGAAAAGTCTCCGAATTTTTATTGATATAACTTTGGCTATCCAGAAAATCTTCACAACCGGATAAAATCGAAAGCATACCTATTACGGTTATAAAATAAATTATTTTTTTCATATATTTTTTATCATTTAAAATGTTAAATTAAGGCCTACCAAATAAGTTCTGGCAGCCGGATAATATCCCACATCAATACCGCTCACCCAGGGCGTATTGTCTGCGCCTCCGTTGGAACCGATTTCGGGATCTGTTCCCGAATAGCCGGTGATGGTGAATAAGTTCTGAGCGGTAAAATAGAGACGCGCCTGTCCTAAAGGCATTTGGCGGAACAAGCGTTTGAAGTCATAACCCAAAGTGACGTTCTGAATCTTCACATAATTGCCATTTTCAAGGAAAATGTCGGAAACCTGTTGGTAGTTGATATTCGAACCGTCCGTCAAACGGGGCCATTTATTGGAAGTACCTTCGCCGGTCCAACGTTTAAATACGTCGGTTGTGTAATTCTGATTGGGACTGTCGGCGAAGCTACGGTAAGATTTGGCAATTTGAAAGCCGAAAGCGCCGGCAGCCGACACCAAGAAATCAAATCCTTTGTACGCCAAATTGAGCGAGAATCCCATCTTGTATTTGGGCCAACCGCAGCCAATCATCGTTCGGTCGGCCGGAGTAATTTGTCCATCGCCGTTGACATCCGTAAAACGAACGTCGCCCGGTTGCGCGTTCGGCATAATCAAGCTTCCATCGGCATTTTTATAAGCATTGACTTCTTCCCAATTCTGAAAAATGCCGTCAGCTTTGTATCCGAAGAAAAATCCCATCGGATAGCCTTCCTGCAAACGATAAAATTCGTCGGTTCCCTGACTTAATATATCGGGCACGCCGTGAATAATTTTTTCCGGATTGGCAATTTTCGTCACTTTATTCTTGTCGTAGCTTCCATTCAAGCCGATACCGTAATAAAAATCGTTGATGCGGTCGTTCCATGTAAACGCCAATTCAACCCCTTTGTTTTGAACATTTCCTCCGCTCACATTGGGAGGATCGAATCCCCAAGCGCCGTTGATGGGCGCTTTTAGCAACCAATTTTTGGTGGTACGGGTATAATAGTCAAAAGTAACTCCCAGACGACTGTTCAAAAAACGGGCATCCAAGCCTGCGTTGGTCTGTTCTTGCGTTTCCCATGTAATATCCGGATTCTGGAGTACTCCGGGCGTAGCGCCGGTAGAAGGCGTTTTTTTATCGGTACCGAAATAGTATTGATTCTGAGCAAGGAATAAAAACGTATTGAGGTATTGGAAAGGATCAACATTCTGGTTACCGTTTTGTCCCCAACTGGCCCGTATTTTCAAGAAATCCAAAACGCCTCTTGCCCCTTCCATAAACGATTCGTTAGTCATTACCCATCCGGCTGAAGCTGCCGGGAAAGTTCCCCAACGGCGTCCCCGGGTAAAGTTCGACGAACCGTCGCTTCGTAAACTAAAAGTAGCCATGTAAGTTTCCTTGTAATTGTAACTGATACGACCGAAGAAAGAAGCCAAAGCGCTGAAATCCAAAGGATAGCCCCGCGTATCTCTGGTTCCCCACGACACAGTTTCAAGATCAGGCATAACATCGGTGAGTTGAATCGGTTGGGTATTGGAAACCCAGCCGTACTTCCATCCCAAGTCAAAGATGTTGTTTTTACCCATGGAGGCGACATGTTCGCCATACCCCGCTTTTTCCACAGACTGTCCCACCATCACATTGACATTGTGATCATTGGTTGAAAAACTGTAGGTCAAAGTATTTTCCAATGTCCAGTTGTATCCGACACTTTGATTCTGATTAATGGTTTCGGTTGTCGTATTCACATTGTTTGACAAATACACTATTTGATCCTGGCTGCGATAGGAATAAGCGTTCATCCGGTAACCGTATTGCGATTTGAATATTAAATTCTTGATGGGTTGAATCTGCAGGTAAGCGCTCGCGTTCAAGTTGTGATTTTTACTCAGATTCAATCCTTGTGAACTGTGGGCTGCTTGGGCAATCGGGTTAGCGAAGTTACCATCGTAATTCCAACCGTCGTTCTGTTTATCGTAGTAATCATAATAATTGCCGTCTGCATCATAAGCAGGCATCATAGGATTACCTATCAATACATTGTGAAAAGCGTTATAATAAATGCCTCCGGTTGATAATCCGTTGTTGGTATTATAGATGTAATTCAAGGTTTCGCCGATTTTAATGGCGTCGAAATCCTTCACTTTCAACACCACATGGTCGGAATTGATACGGACGGTATGCCGGTTGTAATGCGACTGAACGGCTTCACCCAAAATACCGTCTTGCGAGGTATAGGAATAACCCATGGAAAACTTAGACATCTCGTTTCCTCCCGTCAGATTGAAAGAATGGTTTTGGATGGGGGCTCCTTTACAATAGAAAGCGTTCACCCAGTCGGTACCGGTCCAAGCGCCGCTCATGATATTATTATATAGAGTTTGAGGTAGCAAACTTTGCCAATCGGTAGGAGCAGAATTTTGGTTGAACCGTATTTCGTCTTGAACAGCCATGTACTCCTTAGCATTCAACATATCCGGTTTTTTAGCCATGTATTGCCAGCCGTAGGAACCATCGTAGGAAATCCGGGTCTTGCCGGCTTTTCCCTGTTTGGTAGTCACCAGAATCACCCCGTTGGCGGCACGGGCTCCGTAAATGGCTGCCGAAGCGGCATCTTTCAAAATATCAATCGTCTCGATATCCGCAGGACTCATACTATTTAGGGCATTATTTCCGGAAGGTACTCCGTCAACGATGTAAAGCGGTCGGGATTCGCCGTTTGTACCGAGACCGCGGATATTAATAATGTAATCGGAACCGGGCTGACCGTTGTTTTGAATGATACTCACCCCCGGCGTTTGATTTTGTATCGCCGCAAAAATATTGGTAGTACTCATCTTCCGGACATCGTCGCCACCCACTGAAACCGTAGCGCCGGTCACCAGTTTTTTCTTTTGCACGCCGTAGCCAATCACCACTACTTCTTCCAAAGATTTCGAATCTTCTCTCAATTGCACATCATATACATTTCTTCCCGAAACCACTTTGAATGTATAAGGAAGAAAACCGAGATAATTGACTTCAACCGTAGCATCCGGAGTTACGTTTAAAGTAAAAGCGCCGTTTTCCTCGGTCGCCGTACCGTTTGAAGTTCCTTTTTCTATTACGCTTGCTCCAATCAACGTCTCTCCGGACGGATCGGTAACCGTTCCGCTGATTTTAACGGTCTGTTGTTGGGCCGTTGTCATTTCTGAGGAATCGGTAGTCGCCGATAAAGTTAACGGAAACAAACTACAGATAACCGGTAGTATATAATTCCGCATGGATTTGAAAATTCGGAAAGTAAAAACTTTCCCGCTAAACTCTCTTTTTAAATGCATAACTATTTTTAATTTTTGTTTAATAAGGGTTTGTATTCATATGCTTGAATATTCATCTTTCCATTTAAATTTTATTGGTAGTTTTTTGTTATAAAAAACGTCCATTTAAAA
>WRFZ01000049.1 GCA_009778655.1 Candidatus Azobacteroides sp. | reverse complement strand
TTTGATTGGAAACCTGAAATTCATTTTGACACCATTTATTTTTATTCAGAAATTCTATCCAAATACGTTTGCCGTCTTCTGTGTCAAGTGGGTATAAGTCTCTTAACTTTTTAGCTTTTTCAAAGCGTGTTCCACCTTCTAAAAAAATACAAATTTTTTCAAATTCTCTGTCTGTAAAATGCTTTCTACCATGTAATGCCAATTCTTTATGATTGTGTTTTTCAAGTTGTATTTTAAAATTGGCATATAGATTATCTTCTTCTTTGATGGAAACATACTCGTAGTCCATTTCAATCAAAGTATTTATCAATCCATTTTCTAAAATGTATTCACTTTGAGTAGTCATATTTTATCTTTAATGCTGTTAATTGAAGATTTAAAGTTACAAAGGTAGTCACAATTATGAGAAGTTGTATGGATTAGCGATTATTTGCTCCTATACGCTTACACCTTAGATTTTGTCTTGTTTGTTTCGGACAAGCTCAACAGTTACGGCTTTATGCCTCAACGCATCAATAAAATTTTTAAGCGTTCGATTATCACGGTTTCTATATTCCTTGTATGCAATATCTTATGAAATTAGATACTCTATTAAAAGACTAATTATCAATGAATTGCAATTCTTCACTATGCTATGCCCGTAAAGTCGCGTTACTTTTAAGACAACCTTTTTTTGTATTTTCTCAACGATAGTTTTGATTTCTCTTTCCGAATACAGGAAGAAATCGCCGCATCTTTTGCTGCCCGTAAAATCAATTGGAATATCGTAGCAATCGAAGTTTACAGACTTTTTCGGACGGCGCTTTTTGATTGTTCGGGCCTCTTTGGCCGCCTTTGTTTCCGCGAAGAGGTTTAACCCGATTTTTACTCCGTTGATATTTTCGACTACCAAATCAATGCCGTATTCAATATCTAAAAATTCGTTGTAAAAAACCGACCGGAAAAAATGATTTCCTTTGATATATAATCCGAAATGCAAATCCCTTACCAAAGAAGGATAGGCGCGAAAAACCCTCGCTCTGACGCCTGTTTTCTCTTCTTTGGAAAGATTGAGACTTGTCAGATAATCTTTATTTTCGGAGACATAAAACCGCCAATAATCATCCTGCTTTGGAACTGAATTTCGGGATTTTATATAACCGTAAAAAGGCGGAACGAACATCGGTAACTTCAATCGCCATTCGACTTTTTCGTTTCGCGTTTGATCAAATACTAATTCGTATGCTTCTATTTGCTCTTCAACGTCTGTATAGGTAAGTTTTATTCCGTCAAAGCAATTTTTCCATAAGTGTTCGGTTTTCATCGCGTATTTAGTTTACATAAATATATCGCCCTATTTGACTGCAAATATATAAAAAACAAATCAATTATGAATTATGAATTATGAATTATGAATAACGTTCGGTGTTATATGGGTATGAAAAATATGCGAAATTTATAACCTTTGTTACCTAAATTACCCGTTACCCGTTACTCGTCACCCGTCACTTTATACTGTGCGGCAATCCAACGGTTATCCTCTTTGTAACCGATTAATTTCAAGGATTGTTTCCGGCAAGCTTCGGAAATGACGGCTAAGTCTTCTTTATAAAATCCGCTCATAAAAAGGGAAGCATCAGGTTGCATACAAGCGGCATAAATCGGTATATCGTTCAATAAAATATTTCGGTTGATATTGGCAAAAATAAAATCGTAACGTTCTTCTCCCAAAAGGCTTGCATCGCCCGATTTTACTTGAATATCGGAAGCTCGGTTGATACGAATATTTTCCAAAGAATTTTTATACGCCCATTCGTCGTTGTCAATCGCCGTAACCGGTTTCGCTCCTTTTTTATGCGCCAGAATAGCCAGTACAGCCGTTCCGCAACCCATATCGAGCACTGATCGGCCGTCGAGATTCTGTTCCAAAAGATAAGAAACCATCATTGCCGTAGTCGAATGGTGTCCGGTTCCAAACGCCATTTTGGGGTCAATTACAATATCGTAAGGAAACGGAGGAATGTCTTTATGGAACGAACTGTGAATGATCACTTGATTTCGAATAATAATCGGTTGAAAGAAATTTTTTTCCCATTCTTCATTCCAATTGCGGCCGATTATTCGATTCGCTTCGTATTGAACGGCAACATCGGGTAGGGGAAAGTTTTCCAAAACACGGTTAACAGCTTCTTCCGAAAATGATTTCTCGGCGATGTATGCGTTCAGACCAAGTTCCGATTCCGCAAAGCTTTCAAAACCAATTTCGGCAAGCAAGGCGGAGACTACGTCCCGATTTATTTCCGTGTTCGGAGTAAGCGATATTTTCAGTTCAAAATAATTCATAGTGTCTTTTCTCCGCAAAAGTAAAACTTTTTCTTAACTTTTCCCCGATTCAGTTTCAAATATAAAGAAAAATGACGAAATTTGCAGTCTTTAGGAATATTAAAAAGCAAGATAATTATGACAAAAAGTGCGTTACAAATCGCGAGGGCTGCTTATAAGCCCAAAGTTCCAAAAACATTGGAAGGCGTTGTGAAAATACAAGAAGGACAACCCACGCAATCGGTTTCCGATCAAGAGGCTATTCGCGAACTATTTCCGAACACGTATGGGATGCCGCTCATTACCTTTGTTGCCGGAACGGAAAAAAAACAATATGCACCGATGAATGTCGGCGTAATTCTGTCCGGCGGACAAGCTCCGGGCGGTCACAATGTAATTGCCGGAATTTTTGACGGCATCAAAGCCATGAATCCGGGCAGCCGTTTGTACGGCTTCATTTTAGGCCCCGGCGGATTGATCGAACATCAATACATCGAATTAACAGCCGATATTATTGACGAATACCGCAATACAGGCGGTTTCGATATCATCGGATCGGGACGTACCAAATTAGAAACCGAAGAGCAATTCGAAAAAGGGTTAATAATATTAAAAAAGTTGAATATCAAAGCTTTGGTAATTATCGGAGGAGACGATTCCAATACCAATGCCTGCGTTTTGGCGGAATATTATGCGCGAACGGGAGCCGGCGTACAAGTGATCGGATGTCCGAAAACCATTGACGGCGACTTGAAAAATGAAATGATTGAGACTTCTTTCGGATTCGATACCGCTTGCAAAGTTTACTCGGAAGTCATCGGTAATATTCAACGCGACTGCAATTCCGCCCGCAAATACTGGCATTTTATTAAATTGATGGGTCGTTCGGCTTCTCACATCGCTTTGGAATGCGCTTTACAGGTACAACCCAATATTTGCCTTATTTCGGAAGAAACGGAAGCGAAAAATCTGTCGCTTGACGATGTGGTTCAATACATTGCCAATATTGTAGCCAAAAGGGCGGAAAACGGGAATAATTTCGGAACCGTTTTGATTCCCGAAGGTCTGATTGAATTTATTCCGGCAATGAAAAAGTTAATTAACGAGCTGAACGATTATTTGGCTCATCACGAAGGAGAATTTAAGCGGATTAAACGTTCTCATCAATTAGCCCATATTATAGACAAATTGAGTCACGAAAACTCGAAAATATTTGCCAGTCTTCCGGAAAATGTCGCCCGTCAGTTAACATTGGATCGCGATCCGCACGGGAATGTTCAGGTATCTTTGATCGAAACGGAAAAATTATTAGCCGAAATGGTAGGTAATCGTTTGGCTGAAATGGAAAAAGAAGGAACATTCAAAGGGAAATTCGCTTCTCAAGTTCACTTTTTCGGATATGAAGGACGTTGCGCCGCTCCTTCGAATTACGATGCCGATTATTGCTACTCATTGGGATTTACGGCGGCCGGATTAATCGGTTTCGGTAAAACCGGTTATATGTCTTCGGTACAAAATACGACGGCTCCGGCTTCGGAATGGGTTGCCGGAGGCGTACCTATCACGAAGATGATGAACATGGAACGTCGGCACGGGAGCATGAAACCGGTGATACAAAAAGCTTTGGTAAAATTAGACGGAGGGCCGTTTAAGACTTTTGCCGCTCATCGCGATGCGTGGGCTGTCAATACCGATTATGTTTATCCGGGACCGATTCAATACTTCGGTCCGCCGGAAGTTTGCGATCAACCCACGATAACGTTACAAATCGAACAAAAAGAATTGCATCATAAGCGATTGAATAAATGACTATTGACCGATGAAATATATCATTGTGCTTGGCGACGGAATGGCCGATGAGCCTATCGAATCGTTAGGTAACCAAACTCCTTTACAATTTGCGCGAACGCCTTGTATGGATCAATTGGCTAAACAGGGAAATACCGGCTTATTGGCTACGATTCCCGAAGGAATGCATCCCGGAAGCGAAGTGGCGAATCTTTCGGTTTTGGGATACGATCCGGTTCGCGTTTTGGAAGGACGAGGCGTTTTGGAAGCGGCAAGCATGGGAATTGATATTTTGCCCGGAGAAATGGCGATGCGATGCAATCTGATTTGCGTTGAAAACGGGAAAATCAAAAACCATTCGGCCGGTCATATTTCCAATGAAGAAGCGGAAACTTTGATTCATTATCTGAATGAAAAATTGGGTAATGAACAGCTTCAATTTTTTCCCGGCGTTTCATACCGTCATTTGCTGAAATTGAAAGGCGGAGATAAACGTTTAGACTGTACTCCGCCGCACGATGTTCCGGGAACCGATTTTCGGCAAGTATTGATTCGCCCTTTATCCGGAGATTCACAAGCGACAGCCGACTGCTTAAACGATTTAATCATTCGATCGCAAGCCTTGCTGGAAAATCATCCGGTGAATCAAAAACGAAAAGCGGAAGGAAAAGATCCGGCCAACAGCATTTGGCCTTGGTCGCCCGGATACAAACCGCAAATGAAAAAGCTTTCCGAAGAGTATCCGATTCGGACGGGAGCCGTTATTTCTGCGGTTGATTTGGTCAAAGGCATCGGAATTTATGCCGGATTGGAAAGTATAAAAGTGGTCGGAGCAACCGGTTTGTATAATACCAATTACGAGGGAAAAGTGCAAGCCGCTCTTAAAGCCTTGAAAGAAAAAGATTTTGTTTATCTTCACATAGAAGCGAGCGACGAAGCCGGACATGAAGGCGACGCCGAATTGAAAGTGAAAACCATCGAAGATATTGACAGCCGTGTTTTAAAAACGCTTATGGAGGAAACGGAAAACTGGGACGAGCCGGTTACGATTGCGTTGTTGCCCGACCATCCGACTCCTTGTCGAATTAAAACGCATACAAATTCACCGGTACCTTTTGTGATTTATAAACCGGGCCAAACACCCGATGAAGTTACGGAATACAATGAATTTTCGGTTAAAAAAGGAAAGTACGGCTTATTAAAAGGAAATGAATTTATTAAAGCGTTTTTTGAATGAACTATTACAGCACCAATAAGCAATCGCCGGCAGTCGCGTTGGAAGAAGCCGTTATGAAAGGATTGGCGGGAGACAAGGGACTTTATATGCCCGAAAAAATCAATATTTTACCGGATGACTTTTTCGAAAATATCTCGGAATTGACTTTCCGGGAAATGTCTTTGGTTGTAGCTTCGGCATTTTTCGGTGAAGAAATAGAGCAAACCGCATTGAAAGAAATTGTTGACGATACGCTTTCTTTTGAAACGCCCTTAGTTCCGGTTAAAGATTCGATTTACAGTCTGGAATTGTTTCACGGACCGACGCTTGCCTTCAAAGATGTAGGCGCCCGGTTTATGGCTCGTCTGCTGGGTTATTTCATAAAAAAACAAGGGATTAAAGAGGATATAAATGTTTTGGTCGCCACATCCGGTGATACGGGAAGCGCTGTCGCTAACGGATTTCTTGGCGTGGATGGAATCAATGTTTATGTACTGTATCCCAAAGGAAAAGTGAGCGCGATTCAAGAGTGCCAATTTACTACTTTGGGAAAAAACATTACCGCTCTCGAAATAGACGGCGTTTTCGATGATTGCCAAGCTTTGGTAAAAGCCGCCTTTTTGGACGACGAGTTGAACAAAAAATTACGACTGACTTCGGCTAATTCCATCAATGTAGCGCGTTTCCTGCCGCAAGCATTTTATTATTTCAGCGCTTATGCTCAATTGTGCGGGGCTGGAGTAAAAGGAGATATAGTTGTTTGCGTTCCCAGCGGAAATTTCGGTAATCTGACGGCCGGATTAATTGCTCACAAGATGGGATTGCCCGTAAAACGGTTCATTGCGGCAAACAATCAAAACGACCTGTTTTTACAATACTTGCTGACGGGAATTTATCGTCCTCAACCTTCCATTCAAACCTTGGCCAACGCTATGGATGTGGGAAATCCAAGTAATTTTGTCCGAATCTTGGATCTGTATAATCATAATCATTCGACTATTACACAATTGATTTCCGGTTACTGTTGTCCGGATGACCTTATTCGGCAAACCGTCAAAACTTGCTACGAAGAAACGGGATACCTGCTCGATCCGCACGGAGCTTGCGGTTACCGCGCTTTATCGGAAAATCTCCGCACGAACGAAACCGGCGTATTTTTGGAAACGGCCCATCCGGCTAAATTCAAAGACGTAATCGAAGACATTATTCAAGATACAATCGAAATTCCCGTAAAATTACAGGAATTTATGAAAGGTCAAAAGCAGAGTATCGCTTTAGGAAAAGATTTTCAAGGATTTAAAGATTATTTGATGAAAAAATAGAAGCATGTCATGAGAAGAAAAGATAAAGAAGTTACAGACATTGACGATAAGATAATTTTCATAGGAAAGTGTAAAGTATGCAGAATCGGTTTATCGGAAAACAATA
>WRFZ01000048.1 GCA_009778655.1 Candidatus Azobacteroides sp. | reverse complement strand
ATGGACATGTTTAAAGATAAGTATATATATGTAGATGATAATGTAGGGTCAAAGAGTTGTGACAAAAGTATTGCAGAAAATAAAGGATGGAAGGTATCGGTAAAGTAAAAATAGAAAAAGTAAAAACGCGGGAGGCCGGGTAATAGTGTCGCGTCATCAGTAAACTGTCCCTGCGGGACTTTGCCCGGTAAAGCGGAAGCGATATATTACTAATGACGTAACATTAGATGAATGAGAGGAAAAAGTAAAAAATAATGAAATAAAACAAACATTTAAAAACTATCAATCATGATTGAAAATTTTTCAGAACAGAAACTGCCGAACGAACCGGATACCGATTTTCGTCCGGAAGTCATAACGGCCTCTCTGATAGAACAAGGTTACAGCCCCGAACAAATCCATATTATTCGTGAAGGCTACGCCCGGCGAGGATTCACCAAAGAAATCGAAGGAGTAGAGTTACGTTATTCTCTTTACAGCTTGATGGATGTCCTCCATATCCGAATCAACCGGGAAGGAATGTACGACATGCTTCCTCAAGGGCTTTTTCATCAACCGCCACAGTCAAAGAGATTTAACCGCGATAAAGAGGAGGTTTTAGAGGAAATGACTTTACATCGCAAGGAAGAATTTTTCGCCCGGAAGTTTTTCCAATCGTTCGAAATCATAGCAGACGAAACGGTAAGCGAAGCATTTCTTTTAGATATCCGCCTTCACAAGAGAATCAGCCGTCCCGATTTTGTCAATTTGTTTGTGCCTTACTGGCCTTTGCTCAAGCGTCTGCCGCCCGACAGAGCCAACTTGTTCCTGTACATTATTCCGATTTTGCATCAAATCCGCACCCGGAGGGAAGAAACGGAAAAATCCCTCTCGGTGATTCTGGATGCTCCGATAAAAATTGAAAATATTACGCTTGCCGTGAAAACATCGGAACCAACCTATACCTCCATGCTCGGTAAATGTCGTCTGGGTATTGATTTTGTACCGGACGGTCCATTCTACGACGGTGAATCCGATCTCAAATTGATCATAGGCCCGATTTCATCGCGCAGAATGATCCGGTTCATAAGAGGCGGGAAAGATTACGAATTATTGGAGATTCTGTGCGATATGTTTCTTCCGGTCGGCGCATTTGTAGTCAAAGAATTTAAAACGCAACCCGAAGATTCCGTATTTATCCTGTCGGACGAAAACACGACTACTTACCTCGGTATCAACTCTTATATTTGAAAACAGGAGAGCTTTATATGGATTTTATCTCCATCGTCTTTTGTTTCAATTCTTCGCTTGAAACCAAAGCTTTTGTTTTTATTTTGGTTTTGTAGGTATAAATCGTATTGACCGAATAGCCCAAGAATGAAGCGATTTTTTCATTATCGTTAATGCCTAATCGTATAAGCGCATAAATTCGTAACTCGGGCGAAAGCAATTCGTCTTTTTTTAACCGGATTTGCTCGCCCGGTTTCAACAGTTCATTGAATTTATTCACGAAGTCGGGAAATAGTTTCAGAAAAATCCGATCGAAATGAATATACAGATTTTCTCTTTCTTTTTGCGCATTTAACGGCGGGGGAATATTCGTCAAATCGTCGTATTGTTTCGCAATAACTTTCCGGGTGATCCACTTCTGAAGCATTTCCATTTTTTCGATAAATTCCGAATTTTGACTGAAAAAATATCCGATGTATTCGTCTTTGATTTTATTGGCTTCGCTCAAACGACTGTTAACCGCCATTAAGGCATCGTTGGCTTCCTGCACGGCTTGCTTTGCCTGATTCAAACGCCGCAACGATTTCCAAATAACGTAAAGCGCGACAAACAATAAAACAACCAATATCGAGATGCAATAGAAAAACGCCATGATACGGTCTTTCTGCTTTTCAATGGTATTGATTCGCTCTCCTTCAATAATCGGAAGAATATACCCGATTTCCAATTGCCGATGCCGGGCATTGTAGAAAGAAGCGTCGGCCAAAGCTTGCCGTATATAAATAACGGAACGATTAATATCTCCTTCCTCATAAAGCATTTGCGCCAAGTTTCGAAGCGCGACCGTTTCTTTGGTCGAAGATTTGATGTCGGAAACGGCGGCTTGAATCAAGTATTGTTTCGCTTCTTTTCGTTTACCTTCCAAATTCAAAAGATAGGCAATGCTGGAGGTGGCAATGGCCAATTCGTGTTCGGAATAATCCCGCATATCAATCATTTTTGAAAAAGCGTCGAACGCCCCGCGATTATCGTTCGATTTCATCCGTTTTAATCCCAGAGAAGCCCAAAAACGGGGCGATTCGATCGGGAGCAAAATAAGCGCAGAATCAATGATGCGGTTACCTGCCGCTTCGTATGTTTTTCGGAAATCGGGATTGTTGTTATAATCGGCTAAATCGTAATAAAGTCGCGCGCTGCAAGTGTAATAATCAATCTTGGTTGCATCGCTGCAACCTTTTACCGAAATGGAATCCATACTGTCGAATGCTTCCTTGAACATCCCGGACGATAAATAACAAAAACTCATTTTCACCGCCGAAGAAATGATTTTATCATGATCGTCCAACAGTCGGGAGATGTCCGATAATTTTTTTACGCATACATACGCCGAATCGTAAACATAGGATTGATATTCTTCATACAGATTGGCGTATAAAAAATAAAGCGAGCGTAAATCACCCGGATGCGTTTCGATTTCAACTTTCAATTTGCCGATGCGTTCTTCTTTTATTTGGTCAAAGGAAGATTGTCGGGTAAGATAATAATCGAGCGAATCCAAATTCACCTTTCCGGGTGAGTTTCCAGCAACCGGAAGAATGAAGGAAAAAAGCAGCAGAAGACTTATTCCGATTCGCATAAATAATCGTCAAAAAAATACGATGCATAATTTTACATACAAAGATAATTGATTATTTTGTAAAAAGAAGAAAGAGGTTGTCTTAAAAACCTCTTTCTTCTTTATAAGCATAAGCGAAAATTATTTCCCCAACAGATTGCAAATCTCCCGATTCACTTTCCGCAGTCTGTCTTCTTCCAATTTAATTACTTTGCGATCGTAGGTCATCAAGCCGTTAACTTCGCCTTCCACATCGGTTGTTTGCGTATAGACGGCGGCCGAAAATCCGGATTTAATCATTTTTTTCAGTTGTTCCGTAAACTTGATATATTCATCCGTAACTTCTTTTGAATTTTTGAATTGCACATAGCCCCAATTCCGGTCGGTTTGCCAGAGATGTCCCTCCAACGGTAAGCCGATGCCTCCGTATTCGCCCAAAACCGTTGCTCTTTCCGCATCGTACAGATACATTTCCGGTCCGGGATAATTATGTAAATCCAATATATCGCCCGTATGATAGAAATTTCCTCCGCTTGCCGGATTAACCAACCGGGAAGGATCGTAAGCTTTTGTCCATTCCGCAATTTCCTCTGTCTTGAATTGTCCCCAAGCTTCGTTGAAAGGCACCCAAACGACGACGGAAGGATACACGGAAGCAAAATCTATGATTTCTTTCCATTCCTTTCGGTAGTTGGCTTCCGATTCCGGCGAACGCTTCAAGTCCGTACCGGTGAAATAGTGTCGGTTTTGCCATTGAGGCGAATGATCGCCGCTCGGCATATCCTGCCAGACAAGGATTCCCAACCGGTCGCAATGCGTGTACCAGCGGGCGGGTTCCACTTTCACGTGTTTTCGAATCATGTTGAATCCGAAATCTTTTGTTTTTTGAATATCATACGCCAACGCTTCGTCTGTCGGAGCCGTATAAAGTCCGTCGGGCCACCAGCCTTGATCCAAAGGTCCGAATTGAAAATAATCTTTGTTATTCAATTGCATGCGAACAATTCCGTTCTCGTCCCGTTTCGTCGAAATTTTACGCATGGCGCAATAACTCTTCACCTTATCCGTAATTTTACCGTTGGAATATAAATTAATTTCCATATCGTAGAGGAAAGGCGATTCGGGCGACCACAGTTTAGCGTCCGGAATATTCAAATCCAAAGTTTGACAGGGAACCGCTTTGGCCGAAGCGATTACACTTCCTCCGGAAAGTATTTTCACTTCCACGATGTCGGAGAATCGGGTATTTTTCGCGGAAACGTCCACCGACAAACGGTTGTTATCAATATCGGGAACCGATTTAACGTTTGTGATGTATTTTTCATTGACCGGCTCCAACCAAACGGTCTGCCAAATACCGGTTACCGATGTGTACCATATCCCTTCCGGTCGGCTTACCTGTTTGCCGCGCGGTTGAAATCCTTTATCCGTTCCGTCCCACACTTTGACCGTTAATTTTTGGTTTCCGGATTTCAAGAACGGCGTAATATCAAAACAAAAAGGAGTATATCCGCCGGTATGCGTCCCGATTTTTATATCGTTGAGAAATACTTCGGTTTTCCAATCTACCGCTCCGAAATGCAGCAGGATATTTTTCCCTTTCCAACCGGAAGGAACGGTGAACGTTCGTTTATACCATAATTCATTTTTATCGCCCACTTCCTTTTGAACGCCCGAAAGACTCGATTCTACGGCAAAAGGCACCAAAATCTTTCCGTCAAAACGGTCCGGTTCGGTTTGCCCGGCAGGTAAGATGGCATAATCCCACAGTCCGTTCAAGTTTTTCCATTCGGTTCGTTCCAGAATAGGACGCGGATATTCGGGTAACACATTTTCCGGGTCAATCTTGTCGGCCCAGTTTGTTTTAATTTTATCGCCGGCCGGGCTCCATTGCCCCGACACCCGGATTGCCAGAAATAGGATTCCGACACAAAGCATCATTTTTTTCATATATCTAAACTTTTGTAATGTATAAATGTTGTTTATTTGTATTTTTCATGATTTTAATTTTCAACTCAAAACGTCGGCGCTTCCGCTTCAACGGAGGGAGAGTCGCCGGCAACGGTCGGCCAATCGTCCACCCAGATAATTCTATCCAAGAACAAACTTCTCCCTTCGGTGTTCTCCACGCAGAATCCATGGTATAATATCCAGTCGTTGCCGGCTTTATCCGAAACAATTTCCGAATTATGTCCCGTCCCCACAAAAGCGTCATTCCCGTGAATTACAATCTCATGGTTATTGTTCATCATCGGTCGGCCCTGTTTGTCAACATAAGGACCCCAAAGATTTTCCGCACGTCCGACGACAGTCGTGTAAGTACTTTTCAGTCCTTCGCAACAAGTTCCGGTTGAAGCAAAGAGGTAATAATATTTTCCTCTCTTATGAATATAAGTACCCTCATAAGCCGTTCCGGCAACCTGTCGTTTTTCACTGTTTTCCCGGATTGCTAATCCGTCATCCGTAAGTTCAATTCCGAAAATACCGTGAAAGCTTCCCCAGAACAGATATTTTTTACCGTCGTCTTCCACATAATTCTGATCAATGGAATTTTGCACCCCAATGGTATTGCTGCGAAACAACATTCCCCGATCCGTGAACGGGCCTTCCGGTTTATCTGCCGTTGCGACTCCTATTCCGCAAGTCCATTCGCCGCCCCATACCGACATGGAATAATACAGCACGTATTGACCGTTGATTATATTGATGTCGGGAGCCCACAATCCGCCCTTGGGTTCGAATGTCGGACGAGTTTCTTCCGTAAAAGCAGTTCCGACAAATGTCCAGTGTATCAAATCGCCGGAACGATAGACGGGTAAGTTTCGAACATCTTCCGTACTGTATAAATAAAAAATACTGTCGCCTACTTGAATAAGACTCGGATCGGGAGTACTGCGGCGTTGTACCGGATTCCGATAAATAGAGTCCGAATCCCTTTCCTGTTTTCCGTCTTTGTTACAGGCAAAGCAAGCAACGGACCAAAATAACAGCAGAATTGAAATGATACTTTGTTTCATAAAAATTTTTCCCAAATTTACATATATAAATCGAATCTCATGCCCTATTCATATCGTATATTTTGTAATTCCCGGTTTTATTTACCACAGACCGTCAATTCGTAACCATGTATCGGAAGCATTCGGGTCGGAATTAGCAACCGACTCTTTGTATTGAGCGCCTTCGCTGAATTTCAGTAATTCCAAATTGATTCTCAAGGGAGAATGTTCCTTTTTTTCAACGGACGCAAAAGGAATCCGAAATTCGAGCGTATAATTATTTTCCGGTTTATTGACCTTTGCTTTTACTTGAACTCCGGGCAATTTCGATTCTTCCCATTTCCCTTTATTTCCTTGATACGTTTTTATTTGTCCCAAATAATTGCTTCCGATTTTGAATAAACCCGTATCGGGAGCCGACAGATTATAATTTTCGGCATCTATATACAGATTAACTCCGTCGGTTCGTTTAGCATCCTTTGAATCGGCGTAAATAGAATCATCGTTTACTTTTACAAAAACATATACGTTGGAATTATCCTGTTTGACGACGGCTTGCAAATAAGCAGGGCCTTTGTGTCCCACAAAAATCGGAAAATATTGTTCGTCTTGAACCGTTCCGTAAACCGCTTTCAGTTCCGGAATAATGTGACCCGAAATCATTGAAACTCCGACGGAAGATGTTCTGAAGTCAGTGGAGGACAATGCGACAATTGTATTTTCGT
>WRFZ01000047.1 GCA_009778655.1 Candidatus Azobacteroides sp. | reverse complement strand
AATCCGTTCAATTATAAATCGGGATTAAAAGCCCAAGATGGAGAGTTGTATTTCGGTTGCCTCAACGGTTTTATTTCGTTCAATCCGGCATCTTTCACGGAAAACAAGTTTATTCCGCCTGTCGTAATCACGGATTTCCGTTTATACAACAAAGAAGTCGGTATCGGAGAAAAAAATTCGCCGTTGAAACAATCCATTACCGGTACCCGAAAAATTATTCTGAAATACAATCAATCGTCTTTCAGTATTGATTTTGCAGCCTTGAGTTATCCGGCGCCCGAAAAAAACAAGTATGCCTATATGCTCAAAGGATTTGAGAAAGACCCGACCGTCTTGACCGGCAAACACAGCGTAACCTACTCCAACCTGCCTCCGGGCAATTATATCTTTCAAGTGAAAGGTTCCAACAGCGACGGAATATGGAATGAACAAACCACCGAACTGAAGATAGAGATATATCCTCCGTTTTATAAAACAAATCAAGCTTACTTCATTTATTTACTGGGTTTAATCGGCTTCGCTTTGTTTTTGTTCCGCGCTTTCAAACAAAGAATCGAACATCGAAACAAAAGAAAATTGGAATTGTTTGAAAATGAGAAAAACAAAGAATTGTATCAGGCAAAAATTTCCTTTTTCACCAACATTGTCCATGAAATACGAACGCCGTTAAGTCTGATTAAAGGGCCGCTCGAATACATTTTGACCGAAAAACCGGAAGAAGAAGAACGGACGGAAAATTTGGAGATAATCCGGCGGAATACTTACCGGTTATTGGATTTAAGCAATCAATTGCTGGATTTCCGAAAAGTGGAAGCCAAAGGTTTTCAACTCAATTACATGAATACGGATATTAAGCAACTGATTCACGATATTTATACCCGTTTCAAATCGGCTGCATTACAGAAAGGATTATCGTTCGATTTGCAGTTGCCGGAAGAAACCCTGTTTGCCGATGTGGACAGGGAAGTTTTTACCAAAATCATCAGCAACCTTTTTACCAATGCAATCAAATACGGAACTTCCCGGATTATCCTGTTGTTGGAACGGGATAACAACCCGGATATAAAAAACGAAGCAAATGATTTTATCATTCGCGTAATCAACGATGGAAACCGTATCCCGGAAGAAATGAAAGAAAAGATTTTCCAACCGTTTTACCGGATGGATGATGAAACCGGAAGTAAAACCAATCCCGGAACCGGATTGGGATTACCTTTAGCGCGCTCATTAGCCGAACTGCATCACGGAACGCTTTATATGGAAACATCCTCCGAAGATTTGAATGTTTTTGTTCTGAAACTTCCGATCAAACAGCTTTCTTCGATTACCCTGCAAAAAGAGAACCTTAATCGTGAGGCGGATACGGAAGAAAAAACGACTTCGTCGAGTAAACCGGTTTTACTGATTGTAGAAGACGATAAAGAAATGATTCAGTTTTTATACGGAAGACTCAAACATAACTATCATACAATCAAAGCGTCGAACGGTAAAATCGCATTGGAAATTCTCGAAAAAGAAGAAGTGGACCTCGTTGTTACAGACATTATGATGCCCGAAACGGATGGATTGCAACTTTGCAGGGAAATAAAATCCGATGTAAATTACAGCCATATTCCCATTATTATGCTTACGGTAAAAGCGGATCTGAAATCCAAAATCGAAGGATTGGATGCAGGAGCAGACGCCTATGTGGAAAAACCGTTTTCATTGGAACACTTGTCTGCCCAAATTTCCAATCTCCTCAGTAACCGAAACAAGGTAAAACAGGCTTTTATCAATTCACCCGACCGGAATATCGGCAGCATCGCCTTGACAAAAGCCGATGAAAATTTTCTGGAAAGAGTCACGCAAATTATACATAAAAACCTGTCGGATACCTATTTTAGCGTAGATCTGCTATCGGATGAATTACACATGAGCCGTTCGAGTCTGCATCGAAAAATCAAAGGAATATCCGAACTGACTCCCAACGATTTTATCCAATTGGTGCGATTGAAAAAAGCGGCCGAGTTATTGAAAGAAGGTTCTTATCGGATCAATGAAATTTGTTTTTTAGTCGGATTCAATTCTTCTTCCTACTTCTCGAAAAGTTTTAAAAAGCAATTCGGAATGTCGCCCAAAGATTTTGTAAAGAAAAAAGAAGAAATTAAATAATATTTCGAAAATTTAATGTAAGTTTGTTTCGACTTATAATTATAACTATTATACATGAAAAAACGAATCTGTACATTAATCATGGGGAGTATATTTGCCGGCATGGCTTATGCTCAAGATTTCAAATTGGATACGATTTCCGGTTACTTTCAAAACAAAGGTGTGGATGTGATGGCTTTCGACGATATATATCCCGAAGGTCATCAAAGCGGCGTAAGCATGATTATGCACGGCAACCGCATCGCCACCAACGGCGATATTCGTTTCGAACAGACGCCGGGGCAGTGGCAACCGGTACCGAAACAAGGCAAACGCGAGTTGAATGCGGCGGCAAATACAATTACGACTTCATTGAGTTTTCCGGATTCGTCCAGACATCTGATGGGATTTAATCCGATGATTTATCCGGATTTTCAATTTAATTATACGGTTCAAGTCAAAGGGGAAGGCGCATCGGTCATCGTTACGGTGGACTTGGATCGTCCGATACCGGAACGATACGTCGGGAAACTGTGTTTTAACTTGGAATTGTTCCCCGGCGCTTTATTCGGAACGCCTTGGATCATGGACGATAAGCAGGGGATTTTCCCAAAGCAACCCAACGGCCCTACCCTATCGCTGCTTCCCAATGATTTGCATACCGGAGATTTCAAACTGCCGGGCGCTCAAGCCGACAAAGAACATTTATCCGGAAATCACAAAGGATACAACCCGATTATCGCCGACGACATTATTGCCGAACCGTATGCCGTCGGGAAGAAATTTACCGTGCGACCGGATGATCCGTATCATCGGTTTACCATCGAGACAAAAGGTTCGGTACTGAAATTATACGACGGACGCATGAACCACAACAACGGCTGGTTTGTTATCGGCAGCGAAGTACCTGCCGGAGCGACTCAAGGCGCCATTCAATGGGTGATTACACCCAATGCGGTAAGCGATTGGGTATATACGCCGGTTATCCAAATTTCGCAAATAGGCTATCATCCCGATCAACCGAAAGTAGCCGTTATCGAATTGGACAAAAATGACTCGAAGCGCGACCGACCGACCCTTTACAAGATAACGGAAAACGGCGAACTGGAAGTTTTCTCCGCCGCAGGCCGGGATTGGGGCCGATTTCTCCGCTATAACTATCTGAAATTTGATTTCTCAAACGTAAAAGAAGAAGGCTTGTACCGGATTCGTTACGGTTCTTCCGCTTCCTCCGTTTTCCGTATCGCTAAGGATATATACGATCGAGGAGTATGGCAACCGGTGTTGGAATATTTCCTACCGGTGCAAATGTGCCACATGCGGGTGAACGAAAAGTATCGCGTATGGCATGACCTTTGCCACGAAGACGATGCCCGCATGGCTCCGGTGAACTTCAATCACATTGACGGATATGTACAAGGGCCTTCCACCTTGACCCGATACAATTCGGGGGATGTGGTTCCGGGATTAAATACAGGCGGTTGGCACGATGCCGGCGACTTTGATCTCCGCGTGGAATCGCAAGCGGGAGAAGCCTATATCTTAACTTTGGCATACGAAGCTTTTAATGTGAACTATGACGCTACTTCTATTGACCAAAAGAAGCGAGTCGTCGAAATCCATCAACCGGACGGTAAGAACGATATACTCCAGCAAATCGAACACGGCGCTTTGTCGGTCGTCGGAGCCTATCGCTCTTTGGGAAGACTCTATCGCGGGATTATTTGCAACGACTTGAGGCAATATGTATTGCTGGGAGACGCCGGGGCGATGACCGACGGAATAATCGGTAATGCCGACGACCGTTGGGTTTTTACGGAAAACAATCCGTCTCGGGAACTGACGACAGCCGCAGAATTGGCTGCCGTTTCGCGAGCCTTGAAAGGATTCAACGACACGCTGAGCTTACAGGCTTTAGACGTCGCCGAAACTTTATTTAAGACGACAGAAATAAACGAAAGCGACGAGATCGCCAAAATACAGGCTGCCGCCGAGTTATACCTCGCTACGGGAGAAAAAATCTATAAGGATTATCTCCTTTCGGAAACCGAATCCATTGCCGCAAACATCAACCGCACAGGATGGTTCATCGGCCGGGCCGAAAAAAAGATGAACGACGCAACCTTCACTCATGCCGTCAAGGCTGCGCTGCCTCAATACAAAGAGCAGTTGGAAAAGCAACAAGCCGAAACGCCTTACGGTATTCCCTATCGTCCGTATATTTGGGGAGCCGGTTGGGACATCCAGCGTTGGGGTTACGAATATTATTTTCTTCACGCATCCTATCCGGAAATATTCAAATCGGACATGATGTTTAACGCGCTCCATTTTATACTCGGCTGTCATCCCGGTTCAAATACGGCTTCTTTTGCTTCCGGCGTAGGCGCGAAATCGGCTATTCCGGGTTACGGACTGAACCGAGCCGATTGGTCGTATATTCCGGGCGGCGTGGTATCGGGTACGGCGTTAATACGTCCCGACTTCCCGGAACTGTTGGAATTTCCTTACCTTTGGCAACAAGTGGAATATGTGATGGGAGGCGGTTCTTCGCATTATATGTTTCTGGTTTTGGCTGCTCGCCAATTATTAAACAATCCGTAAATTTACTTTCTTATGATGAATCGTCGTCATTTTATCCGAAATGCTTCTTTGACGCTGTCGGGAGTTATGCTCGGAAGTTGCAATACTTCCGGAGCATCGTCCGAAAAAACGCAAAACACGAACGTTATTGCCGAAAAAGCGAGAAATGCGATGTTAGCCATGCAACGAGCGTCGTGGGAACAGGGAATCGCCATACAGGCTATGATTGAATGCGCTGATTACGATATGCTTCAATTATTGGTAAACGAAGCGCTGGTAAGGCAAACCTCCGACGGTCGCACTTGCATGCTCGGATCCGACCATAATGTTACCGACCCGGTGGCGGCGGGATACGGAATTTTGAAATGTTATGAACTGTTTGGCAATGATCAATATAAACGCGCCGCCGACCGGCTTTATAACTATTGTAAAAACATAGCGCCCAGAAATGAAACCGGCGTCATATATCATCTGAATAACAGTCGGGAAATCTGGAGCGATTCTATTTACATGCTTCCGCCGTTTCTTGCCGCTTACGGGGATTATGACGAATGTTTGAAACAAATTCGCGGATACCGGGCTTGTTTGTGGAATGCGGATAAAAAACTGTATTCTCACCGATGGAGCGACGATGAAAATCGTTTCATCGTCGCTAAATTTTGGGGCGGAGGCAATGGCTGGGCCGCAGCATCGTTCGCCATCATTTATGGATTATTGCCACCCGACCGGAAGGTCTATAAAACCGAAATTGCGACTTACCTCACCGAATTGCTTGACGGATTGCAAGACAACGTACTGCCCGACGGTTTATTCAATAATTTTGTCGGCGAACCGGATTCTTTTACAGAAACAAACCTTTCGCAGATGATGGCTTTTGCCCTATTCAAAAGTATGAAAGCCGGCGCGATTGATACAAAATATCTTGAATTTGCGCGAAATCTGAAAAAAGGCGCTTTAGCCAGAGTGGATAAATACGGATATGTGCAAGGAGCGGCAGGATCGCCGAGTTTTGATTCGCCCGGAACATCCGCCGAAGCGCAAGCCTTTTTATTGATGATGCTGGCGGCGGAAGAAGAGTTATGAATTATGAATTATGAATTATGAATTACATCGTAATAGAAAAACAGGAAGCCGGTGAAATGGCGAAAAGAGAATATGAAAAAGGAAGATAAACTTATATCTATTTGGCATGCTCCGTTTGATATGCGGGCGCTCAATCTTTTTTCAAAATTAGTAAGACGTTTCTACCTGCGGCTTGGCAGCAGGGAACTTAAGCACGCCGAAACGCTTTCTAAAAAAGATGGTAAATATGTTTATAATTGGAGAAAATATCCCATCCCTGTTGCACACAACGCCCGATTCCGTATGATTGCCAAGCATTTTGCAAGAAAACTTCAATATTCCGACACATATCTCATTGTTCCTCAACCGCTTTTGCTATGGCTATATTTGGAAGGCGAACTTGCGGGGCGTGAATATGACGTGCTGATGAGCGCTATGCCGATGCCGGAAATAAAACGTCAACTTGATGAGGCAATGAAGCGTTATGGCTTTCAAATTGAAAGCGGATATTACGAAGCGACCAATGAGTTAAATCCTTGTTTGGATTGGAAACAAGCAGACAATGCGGAAGAACTTGAACGCCTACTGACCGAAGTATTTACTATGGCAAATAATACCGTAACACGATGAAAAAACAACTATTTTATTTTATAATTATCGCAATGCTACCGGCAGTTACCGATTGCAAGCAAAATGCTCAAATGCAGATGACTGTGTCAATAGCGTCTGGAGGCCGGGTAGAGCTGTCATTA
>WRFZ01000046.1 GCA_009778655.1 Candidatus Azobacteroides sp. | reverse complement strand
TGGTCGGTGGAATCACGTTTACGCAAGGTGAAATTGTTTATGCCTTGAAGACTGCAAACAGATACGGGTTCACTGTCGAATACCCAATTATTGACATCAATGGCATGGGCTCCCATTTCATAAACGACGCCACCGCTTCGCTTTTGTTCCAACCGCCAATAAGGAGTACCTGCCGGATATTCATCGGCATCCGGCACACGCCAATCGCCCCGATAATCATACACACAGGATTGCAATATTTTTCCCAACGGTTTATTGTGAATAGCGTCATACAGCGCTTTAAATTCAACGGAATGGCGGCGTTGGGTTCCGAGTTGCAATGCTTTACCGGTACTTTCGGCAGTTTTTATCATCTCATTGCAATCGGTTACCGTAATAGCCATCGGTTTTTCGCAAAATACGTTTTTGCCGGCTTTAAGCGCAGCAATCACGATATTTTTGTGCGTATCATTGGGCGTGATCACTCCGATTGCATCTAATTCATTCATTCTAAGCAAGTCATCAAGACTATTGACAAATTTAGGCTTATCTCCTGTTGTAATTAATTGCGCCCGCTGCCCCATTTTGTGCGGAACAATGTCGCAAAGCGCTGCAATTTCAATTTCCGGAACATCATTTAATGCACTGATAATCGCTTTGCTTCGATTGCCGCATCCGATGATTCCGATTTTAAACTTTCTGCTTGTCGTTAAATCACCCGTTAGAATGGATGAAGCTCGAGCCATTAACGGCGTACTTGAAAGAACCAGTCCAACTCCCGCCAGACTGCTCAGACCGATAAATTCCCGTCTTGATAAATTTTTTGTATTACTCATAATATTATTCTAATTAAAATCTGTGTAAATTTGTATAATTTGTGGACTTTTAAGACAGATCCAAAGCTAATTATAGCCCGGATTTTGCTCCAATGCCAGCGCTTTGTTTATTTCAGTACGCGGAATAGGGAACCAGTAAAAATAATCGCCGGCCCATATTCTTTGATCTGCAACAGTGGTAAGCTGCCATGTTGTTTTAAGGACATTGTTATCATCATCACTTGCCACATACTCATTAATTCTCATTAAATAAACATCCTTTATTATTTGGTCGCAAATCATCCATCTGCGAATATCGAAGAAACGCTGTCCTTCGCCAAAAAGTTCTATATCCCGTTCGTGCCGAACAAATTCCCGCGCTTCGTTCCGGTCGGTAGTTATACGGCTCGGAAGACCTGCGCGATGCCTTACCAGATTCAAGGCGTTAATGCCGTTCTGCAAGTCGGCGCCGCCGAGTTCGATACAAGCTTCGGCATAGTTGAGCAATATTTCGGCATAACGAAATTCAATCCATACCGTGCTGCTGTAAACAGATTGCGTTAAATTTCCCGGTATGCTTGGGTCCAGAAATTTTCGCAAGGTATAACCTGTTTTTGTAGCATTACCTGAGGTATTAAATCCCAATGTACTTTGTTGGGTATCTACTCCGCTATAGTTCGGGTTTGCAGGATAGGCGCCCGATACTTTGTTCTGTCGGTATAGGTATGCCAACTGAATACGGTTGTACGGGTCGCTTAATACGACCGGGTCGGGACGCTGAATCCAAGGTGCTCTGTTATATAAAACGGAAGCGTAGAAACGCGCTTCACGTCCGTAGTAGGGATTCAGATACGGGTTAGCAGCTAATTCATCTGCCGTTGCACTGCGAGCAGTTAATCTATCGTCAGGATGGGCGGCATCCCATATAAATTGACTGCCGTCGGCCATCTCAAATTCTCTGACCGCTTCTTCGGTAGGAGCGTTATTGGAATCGCCGCTGTAGCCTCTGGGACTGTCCCATAAATTCCGCTGATACGTTCTTCCGCCTTTTTCCACAAACTGTGTTCCCCAGATAATTTCGCTGTTCCAAGCAGACTTCGATGATTGATGGAAAATACTGAAATAATCATCGGCACGTTGTTGGATTTCTGCATCGGAAAGGGGCAAAACCGGTTCGGAAGTGTTCCCTACCAAGGCATAATTACCATATTTCCCGTCCATGATGTCCTTAGCTGCATCGCGAGCCGCTTGAAGGAGAGCGGTCTGACTGCCTGCAGGAAATGACACCAGCGGATTATTGGCTTGTTCCGTCCAACCGCCATTGGCAAGTTTACCGGCGCAAAACAGCAGCATCCTCGATTTCACCGCTGCTGCAGCGCCGCGCGTAGCACGTCCTTGATCTGTGGTAGCCGGCAAAAATTCAATTGCCTTGTCAACATCCGCTAATATAAAATCTTTAGTGTCTGCTAAAGACGATCTTTGTATTATCGAAAAATCATCAGTCTCTTTGTACGGCTGATCTGTTAAGATAACGCCGCCGTACATCATTAAAAGATAAGTATATTCTAAAGCCCGTAAAAAGTAAGCCTCGCCTTTCAGTTGCGTACGAAGATCTTCTTCACCGCTGTTGGAGACAGGAACGTCGTCAATACGCGACAAAATGGTATTCAGATTCTGAATGTTTGTGTACGCGTTCGACCAGTAAAGCCAAGGATAGCCATTATCATTATTAGACCAGAGATTATATTGGTCGGGGCTCAATGTGCCTTTAAGAAATAATTCACCTGTAGCTCTGAAATTATTCAATGTTTGGTCGGTTGAAGATGAAAGGAGATCTCGGCGAACCAAAGGTCCATCCAGCGCATTTCCATCCATTTTCGTACTTCCAAGCATGGAGTAACAAGCTCCGACATACGCCTTTACTAAAGTGATGTCGGAAAAAACCACATCTTCGTCGAAAGAGTCAACGGACTTCTGATTCAACACATCTGTACATGAAGTTCCCGTTAGCAACAAGAACGAAAGGAAGTATATGAATATCTTTTTCATGTGAATCTAATTTATATATTAAAAAGAAATATTAGCGCCAAATGCAAAGGTTTTCATTGTGGGATAACCGTCTGCATTGGCTGATTCCGGATCAAATTTGTTGGTGGCGCTCCACAGATAAGCTAAATTATTACCCGAACAGTAAACGCTGATATTGGATACTCCAATCGACTTATAGTATCGTGCAGGAATCGAATATGACAAAACAACGTCTTTCAACCGCAAATAAGCAGTGTTATCATACCAAAGCGTGTTATCATTCATAATAAAATATGTACTTCTGTCCCATGCCCTTGGCATTGTAACATTCAAATTATCAGCGCCGGAAATCCATCTGCCGTCGTACATGAACTGAAAATAATTTCCTTCTATACCACGTCTGACATCGGCGTAGTTCTTTTTCAAATATTTTCCTTGACCCTGTAAAAGAACGCTGAGTGAAAAATCTTTCCACCGGGTATTCAAAGTAATACCGTAGAATGTTTCCGGAGCAGCCGTGTAATCGACCAGGATCCTGTCATCTGCAGTTATTTGTCCGTCACCGCTGACGTCTTTGAAAATAACGTCTCCCGGTTGGGCGCCTGCCGGATGCGGAGTAGCGTCAATCTCTGCTTGATCTTTGTAGATTCCGATTGCTTCATACATTAATGTTGCTCCGTAAGGATGACCGGTAGTCACTTGCCATGGAACGGGACGCGCCGGTTCATCTTGAAAAGCTACTCTATTACGACTAAAACTGAAATTTCCCGATAAATCAAACGAAAAATTTTTGTTTATTACCTTACGAATTCCGCCTTCAATTTCAATACCATGATTATTCACGCGAGCAATATTTTCATCCGGTAATGTGATTCCCGAAAAATCCGGCACTGAAGCATTCCGGGGAGCAAGGATATGATCGCGGATGTTATAGAAATAGTCAAAATTCAAAAACAGAAGCCCCTTCAAGAACTGCGATTCTAATCCGACATTTTTTGTCTTTTGTCTTTCCCAAGTAATATTATGATTGGCAACTGTAGGAGGACCGGTAGTGGTCTCAATCACGCCATTCGTACCGAACACCATTCCCACGATTGTTCCCAGACTGTATTTATCGATATATTGGAAAGGATCGCCGGGATCCATACCCATTTCACCGTACGAAGCTTTCATTTTAAAGTAATTAATAAATGGCAGACTGTTTTTCCAGAAATTCTCTTCAGAGGCACGCCATCCCAACATAAATCCGGGAAAGTTACCCCAACGGCTATTGGGAGGAAACTTCAGCGATCCGTCGCGACGGATAAGCGCTTCGGCTAAATACTTGCCTTTATAGGCATAAGTAGCCCTGCCGATCCACGATTTCCGCGCATAAATGGTTTCATATCCACTATTGTCTTTGTTCAGATCAGGACCCGCATTCAGCGTTTGAATCAGCGTGGAAAGATAATTTTCGCGTTGCGCCCAAAATTCGTTGTAGTTGCTGGTATATTGCTCAAAACCTGCATATAAGGTTATATCATGGTCGCCAAACGTCCGCGCGTAATTCAGTTCGATCCGGTCGGTTGTATTGATCGTCCGGTTATAATCATTCTGAAGGCTCGGGAGGATAGCGCCGGTTGGTTGTCTCAATTGAGGTATAAGAGGCATGGAAGTGATATAACCGGTATTCGGGTCTCTTACGGCATTCGCTTTGTCCGAAAAATACAAATACCACGGTTGAAAGAACCGCTTTCTGTAAAAGTTATTGAGGTCGTAATCGACGCCGGCGCTCAATGAAAGTCCATTGATGAAGGGAGGAGCGATGGTTGCTTTCATGTTGCTTTGCAGACGGTAGGTATCCTGTTCATTCTTACCTCCGGCAAAAGATGAAGTAACCACCGGATTATCGCCGTTTTCAATGTCGGGAGCGGGTTCTCCGGTAGGCCAGTAATCCGGAAGGGTAGGCAGAGACCGCGTGGCGGCGGTGATGATGTCGGCTGCACTCCTGTACGGATATAATTTATGCGTTTTGAATCCAGCAAGGTTGATGTCTGCATTCAACCAATTAGTAATCGGAATGCTTAGTTTTGTTCTGACATTGATCTGGTTATATTTTGTCGATGATTGCTTGTACATGGCGTCATCCAACTTATAACCCAGCGACACATAATACGTCGTACCTCTCTTTGTACCGCCGGTTATGTTCAGATTGTAGCGTGACGATGCAGTCCAGTTTTTAATCAAGTCGCCATACCAGTCGGTATTGGGATGTTCCCATGGATCCGCTCCGCTTGCAAACAGCGCGATGTCATCATCGGTATAAGTCCGGGCTGCGCCTGTATTGTCTTCGTACTCCGAAATCATGGTGGCATATTCGGCGGCGTTGCACATATCGGGTATTTTGCTGGGAGTCATGATTCCTTCGTAAAAACTGAAATCAAGCTTTGGTTTTCCCGCTTCCCCGTTTTTAGTGGTAATCAGGATAACGCCGTTGGCAGCTTGCGCGCCGTAAATAGCAGCCGAAGCGTCTTTCAATACCGAAAAAGAGGCGATGTCGTTGGGGTCGATTTCACCAATACTCCGGCCCTGCACGCCGTCGATAATCACTAACGGATTGGTCTTTGCCGCATCACTACCGAGCGTAGTGCGTCCGCGTATATACATCTGGGGCGACATGTAACCATCCGTACCCGGCTCGCCGCCGGTCTGTATCACAGTTACGCCCGGAAGGCGTCCCGCTACGGATGCGGCAGCCGAAGCGGCCGGAATGTTTTTGATTGCCTCCCCTTGCAGGGTTGTTACTGCACCGATTACGTTCACTTTTTTCTGAACGCCGTAACCTACAACTACTACTTCATTGATATCTTGAGCTGTTTCCGTCAGAACAACATCGATGTTTGTTTGATTACCGACGACTAATTCTTGAGTGGTATATCCCACATAAGTAAATACCAGTGTCGCATCTTTATTGGGAACGGTAATAGAATATTTCCCCTCCCGGTCTGTCACTGTTCCCGCAGAAGTTCCTTTTAAAGATACGCTCGCTCCGATAATCGGTTCGTTTTTGTCGGAAACAATGCCGGTAACCGTAATTTTTTGTTCTTGCGTAACATCAGCTTTAATAATCGGATGAACACACATCAATAATAATATTAAAAATACGATTGAAAGCCAAAACCTTCTAATAGTTTTGAAGATTGAAAAAAAAGTCATAACTTTGTAAGTTCTTAATAGGTTTCTATTAATAATATTTAAATGATTAACTCATAATTTCCAAATGCAGATTTAGTTCATTCGGAAATGTTGCGTTTAATTAGAATGCAGTAATGTTTGCCGCATTACTGCATTTTTTATTTAATTTCCTTTCTCATAGGCAGTTATATTTTTACTATAAAACTTAAAACTTATTATTTACCAGCCCGGATTTTGTACGAGTTGCGGGTCCAATGCCAATTCGTTCAACGGAATCGGGAACAGGTAGTATTTATCGTCCCATCCTTTTCCGTCTTTCACCGGATTCCCGAAGCGTTTCAGATAACCTTCGTTTGTAACCGAATTGAAGTCTTTATCAACCAGTTGAAGCGCTTTCCAAGCATTAATAGTTGCAGTAGTACCCTTAAAATCAGCTATGTTGACATGTACGCCCATCTCATCCCGGTTGATAAACCATGGTCCTTTCGCCC
>WRFZ01000045.1 GCA_009778655.1 Candidatus Azobacteroides sp. | reverse complement strand
TTTCGAGTGCGGCCCGATCGACCACTCCGGCAGCTTTCCTTTTGAATGGAGCGTGCAAAAATAGCTATTTTTTTGTTATAATCAAAATGCTAAGTAAGGTTTTATCCGTTCTAAATCTTCTTCCGTAAATTCTTCTAATAAATAGAGTTCATCAATATTATCCAATTTTCCTTTTTTCTTTCGAATTTCTACAATGGCTTTTGCTTGATAGAAATTGATATAAGGATGTGATTTCAATTTCTCCAATGAAGCCGTGTTCACCGAAATCGGAATGATTTTGCTTGTATCCGTTTGTAAATACGGAATCATTTTTTCATACAATTCTTCATACATTCCATAGACTTCTTGAAGTTGTTCCAACCGGTAATAGCCTCCCAACAGATTCCTGTAACCGATGATTCTCTTTGCAAAAGAGGCTCCGATGCCGGGAATTTTCATCAATTGAAGCGTATCGCTCGTATTGATTTCAATGACAGTTCCATGTTGAAGTTTTTCAGATACCGGATAGCGGTTCTGCTTTGGCGAAGCACGCGATTCATCGGAAGAAGGAGAATAGTAACTTCGCTTTTCCGCCGATTGTTGATCAAGTTTCCGAGACGGATAATACATTTTCGGTCGGTCGGATACATACGAATTTTGAACTTTTTGCTCCTTTATATTCTCCGGAACAGTTTCTCTGTTTTCGCTTTTTGCGCTTAATTCAAATTCGACTCCGGAAGATACGGATACTTTGGGTGTAAAAAGGTATTTTCCCAGAAAAACACCCGCAATAAGCGCAATTAACACCACGATACCCTGGCGTTCCCGCCGAGAGAAATAAAAAAAATCTTTCCACATAAGGTTTTAATTTTTAAGGTTTATTTTAATTCATAATTAACCACGTCGAACATGTTATCAAGGGATTACTGATCAAGTCCGCAATGACAAATAATTCATAATTTATAATTCATAATTTATAATTCATAATTTATAATTCATAATTTATAATTCATAATTTATAATTCATAATTTATAATTCATAATTCATAATTCATAATTGATTCTCCCGTCTCTCATCGGTATAATTCGGTCGGTTAGTTTCGCCAACGACTCATCGTGCGTGACGATAACAAACGTTTGATTAAATTCTTTCCGCAAATTGAAAAACAATTGATGCAACTCGTCCTTATTTTGCGAATCGAGACTTCCCGAAGGTTCGTCGGCAAAAATAATGGAAGGGCGATTTACCAAAGCGCGCGCCACGGCTACCCGTTGCTTTTCTCCTCCCGAAAGCTCCGAAGGTTTATGTTCCATACGGTCCTGTAAGCCTAAGAAAGCAAGGATTTCCTTAGCTCTTTTAGCGGCTTCCGGTTGCTTCACGTTTCCGATTAATGCCGGTATCATCACATTTTCCCATGCCGTAAATTCCGGTAATAATTGATGAAATTGAAAAACAAATCCGATATTTTTATTTCGAAAAGAGGCCAATTCTTTATCTTTTAATTTATTTATATTAAAATTCTCATAGAATATTTCGCCGGAATCGGGCTTATCCAAAGTTCCCATAATCTGGAGCAAGGTTGTTTTCCCGGCTCCGCTCGGGCCTACTATGGCAACGATTTCACCGCGTTGAACCGACAGGTCTATTCCGTTCAGAACTTGCAATTCACCAAAGCTTTTGATAATCTTTCGACAACTGATCATATGTTAAATACGAAAATAAATCACGCAAAGATAGGATTTCTTGATGAGAAATGAAAAATATTTCTTTGTTATTCAAACAAAAATAGTATATTTGCAGCGTAATTCATGTATATGAAAAAAGTTGCATTAATAATCGCGTTTCTGATGATTTTTTCATACGGGACTTTCGTTTTTTCTCAAGAGAGTAAAAACAGAAGAGAACCCGTTGGGATAGAGGAACAAGCTACACCTGAAATGTACGTCGTCAACAACCGATTATATCTGAAAAATGCGCCGGTCGGCAAACAAGTGGAAATCATCACCATCATCGGAAATAAGATTCGTGAAATTCAAATTACTTCTTCGGAAAGCGAATATGATTTGAACCTTCCGCGGGCTATCTACATTTTCAGAATGGATGGAATGGTGAAAAAATTCGTTATCAAGTAAATAATTCTTACTTTTCCCAGAAAGCGGGCGTAAATAAAACCAGTACAGTGAAAAGTTCGAGACGCCCGACAATCATTAACAGCGCCATATAGATTTTAGCAAATGCAGAGATGTCGGCATACGAGCCGGTCGGTCCGTAAACGCCCAATCCCGGTCCGGCATTGCCGATACCGCTGACCGCAGCTCCCAAGGCTTCGACAAAAGGCATTCCGGTTAAGACAAATACGCCCCAGCTGAAAACAATGATGAAGATATACAGGAAAGCAAACGCCAGCAAACGTTGTACGACTTCGAAAGATAAAGCGACTCCGTTCAGCCGGATGGGAATAATGGCGCTCGGATGAAGCAGGCGACCAAATTCGCCGAACGTATTTTTGGCCAGAACCAAGGCACGCACGGTTTTCAACCCGCCGCTTGTCGAACCGGAACAACCGCAGATGATCATTAAAAACAGAAACACAATCCAAAAGAACGATCCCCATTGAATGAAGTCGCTCGTGTAAAAGCCGGTTGTCGTAAAGAAAGAGATTACTTGGAATACGGCAAGACGGAAAGCGTCTTCCAATCGTATATCCATTTTCACTTGCATATCTAAGCCGTGGTGAATAAATAAACCCATCGTGACAACAAATGTTACGACAACAATAATACAGAGGAACCATCGTAACTCTTCATCAAGAAAAAAATTCTTGAATTTCCCCTTGAATAAAAAATACAGCAGGGAAAAATTAATAGCGCCGATAACCATAAATACGCAAATGATGGTCTCGATGTAAACGGAATTCCAGTGAGCGATACTTAATTGTTTCGTAGAAAATCCGCCGGTGGAAATCGTGGAAAAAGCATGGCAAACGGCATCAAAAGGATCCATGTGCGCAAGATACAAGAGTACAATCAACGTGGCGGTTAACAGCAGATAGATGCCCCAAAGCCGTTTAGCCATTTGCGCTACGCGAGGGCGAAATTTATTGTGAGTCAATCCCGTTGATTCCAAGTCAAACATTTGGGCGGCTTCTCCACCCAACAGAGGTAAAAGTGCCAGAGAAAAAACGATAATTCCCATTCCTCCCAACCATTGCATCAAGGAACGCCAAAATAACACGCCTTTCGCCATAGCTTCTATATCATTCACAACGGTAGCTCCGGTAGTCGTAATACCCGATGCCGATTCAAGGAAAGCATCCGGAAATGAAGTGATACTTCCGCTGATAATAAAAGGAAGGGAACCGAAAAGAGCAAACAAAAACCATGATAATGAAACGGCAAGAAAACTTTCTCTTTTCCCGATGAAGTTGATTTTTTTCCGAATGCCTGTAGGCAGGGAAACGGCTAATCCGCAAGCCAATGTAATAACGCCGGAAAGAAGAAACGGAACGGGAGTCTCTCCGAAATAAACCGATACGCCTGCAGTAATAAAGATAAAAAACGATTCAAGCACCAGCGTTAAACCGCTGACGCGAAAAACGAATTTTTTATTTAAGCCGACACCTTCCATCAGAAAAATATTAATTATTAATTATAAATTATGAATTATGAATTAAAACCTATAACTTACAACTTACAACCTATAACTTAATTGAAATAGTCCTCGATTTTCCGCATAGCGCTGTTCAAACAAAAGACAACCACTTGGTCGCCGGCTTCAATGAGCATATCGCCATCAATGATTATCGCTTTTCCATTGCGTATTTTTCCGCCTAAAGTCATATCTTTCGGCAAATTCAATTCTTTTATGGGTTTGCGGGTAATTTTAGAGTTCGGACGCGCTACCAACTCGGCTACTTCGGCATCCGCAAAAGTCATACATTTTACGTTGGAAACGTCGGCGTTAAGCATAAACCGGTAAATATGGCTGACAGCAATTAGTTTTTTGTTAATAACGGTGCCTATATCCAATTTCTCGGCCGTTTGGATGTAGTCAATATTTTCCACTTCGGCAATTGTTTTCGGTACGCCTAAATTCTTAGCCGTTACACAAGCAAGGATATTGGTTTCGGAATTTTCCGTCAAAGCAACGAAAGCATCGCAATTTTTGATGTTTTCACGAATCAGAAAATCGGTATTTCGCCCGTCGCCGTTAATGATCATTACATTACTTTCCATTTTTTCGGCCAACCGATAACTTTTATCTTTACTTTTCTCAATCATTTTTATTTGAATATAATCGGGCAGATATTCCACTACTTTCGTAGCAATCCGGCTTCCGCCGATAATGGTTACGCGATTGATTTCCATTGTAGTTTTTCCGGTCAGAACTCTGATATCGTTTACATGACCGGGAGTCGTGGTAAAAAACAAAATATCACCCGAAAGAATCAAGTCGGAACCGTGCGGAATAATGGTCTCATCGCCTCGTTTAAGGGCTACGACATGGTAGATTTTTTCGCCCTTGGACAAATCATGCAGGAATTTATTGACAATAGGCGCATTGTCGCGCACTTTTGCACCGACGAGAATCAGTTTTCCTCCGGCCAATTCCCACCATTGTCGAGACCAAGGCGTCTTCAAGGCGCTAACAATTTCGGCAGCCGCCAATGTTTCCGGACAAATAAGAGAATCTACTCCGAGCTTAGAAAAGAAATCCATATTTTTCGGAAGAATATATTCGTTGTTGCTGACGCGAGCGATGGTTTTCTCTGCTCCCAGATTGGTAGCCAACATGCAGGCGGTCATATTGACCGATTCTTCCGGAGTGACGGCTATAAACATATCGGCCCCTTTTACGCCTGCCGAACGCAAATCGGCTATCGAGGTAGGGTTCCCTACGGTCGTCATGATTTCGTAATGATAAGGAATATTCAAATTCTCTTCATTAGCATCCATCAAGACAATGTCTTGATTTTCCTGCGAAAGCAATTTGGCAAGATGAGTGCCGACTTCTCCGGCGCCGACAATAATAATTTTCATTTTTCAGTGGTAATAACTTTGGTAATACTTTCTGCATCCATACCGCACAAACGGTAAAGTTCCGGAATTGTCCCGTGTTCGATGAACCGATCGGGGACGCCGATGCGCACGATTTGAGGACTATAGCCGTTTTCCATCATAAATTCCATAACCGCAGTACCCAAACCGCCTTGAATGGTTCCATTTTCAACGGTAATAATGCGGCGGAAGTTTTTTCCGACTTCATGCAACAATGCTTCGTCAAGCGGTTTCAAATAAATCATGTCATAGTGTGCGGCATCAATACCCGATACTTGGGCTTTTCGGATGGCTTCCGCCGCAATATTTCCGATAGCTCCGATACTTAGTACAGCTACGTCTTTTCCGTCTTTTAATTTTCGACCTTTCCCTATCGGCAGAATTTCGAATGGTTTTTGCCAATCTGTCAGTTCTCCTTTCCCTCGGGGATAGCGGATAGCAAAGACGCCGACTCCCGGTTGGCTTGCCGTGTACATCAAGTTGCGCAAAGCGATTTCATTTAACGGCGAAGCAATGGTAACATTCGGAATGCAACGCAGATAAGCTAAATCAAAATTCCCGTGATGCGTTGCTCCGTCTTCGCCTACCAAGCCGGCGCGGTCTATACAGAGTACCATATCCAAGTTTTGAAGCGCCGAATCATGAATAATCTGATCATAAGCCCGTTGCATAAATGAAGAATAGATATTGCAGAAAGGTAACATCCCTTCTTTTGCCAGCCCGGCAGAAAACGTAACGGCGTGACCTTCGGCAATTCCCACGTCGAAAGCCCGGTGAGGCATTTCTTTCATCAGGAAAATCATCGAACAGCCCGTAGGCATTGCCGGAGTAATACCGACAATACGATCGTTTTGTTTTGCCAATTCCACTAAAGTACGTCCGAAAACGTCTTGATACAGTTGCGGTTCGTCGTTGGAGTTATGAACAATCCTTTCCCCGGTTTCCTTATTGAATTTTCCCGGCGAATGCCAGACGGTCGCCTCCTTTTCGGCAGGTTCAAATCCTTTTCCCTTGATAGTTTGGATATGAAGCAGTTTGGGTCCGGTCATGTTTTTGATGTCATTAATGATACGAACCAATCCTTTTACATCGTGACCGTCAACGGGACCGAAGTAACGAATATTAAAACCTTCAAAAATATTGTGTTG
>WRFZ01000044.1 GCA_009778655.1 Candidatus Azobacteroides sp. | reverse complement strand
AATATCATGTTCCGAGAATCGGTTACGTAAATAAAATGGACCGTTCGGGCGCAAACTTTTTTGAAGTCGTTCGTCAGGTAAAAGAAATTCTGGGAGCAAATCCCTGTCCCGTACAAATTCCTATCGGAGCCGAAGAAAAATTCAGCGGAATTATTGACTTGATTCAGATGAAAGCGCTGTATTGGCACGACGAAACGATGGGCGCCGATTATTCCACTGAAGAAATTCCGGCCGAAATGCTGAATGAAGCGGAAGAATGGAGAGATAAACTGCTCGAAACATTGGCAGGTATAGATGATACATTGATGGAAAAATATTTCGAAGATCCGTCAACGATCACGGAAGAAGAAATATCCGCCGCCATTCGCAAAGGAACATTGGCCATGCAAATCAACCCGATGTTGTTGGGTTCTTCTTTTAAAAACAAAGGAGTGCAACCGCTTTTAGATGCAACTTGCGCTTATCTTCCCAGTCCGGTTGATACTCCGGCCATTGAGGGAACCGATCCGGATGATCCCGAAGAGAAACTTTTCCGTAAACCGAGCGCTGATGAACCTTTCTGCGCTTTAGCCTTCAAAATTGCAACCGATCCTTATGTGGGACGTCTTTGCTTCTTTCGTATTTATTCGGGAGAATTGGAGGCCGGTTCGACTGTTTACAATGCTCGTTCGGGTAAAAAAGAACGCATTTCTCGTTTGTTCCAAATGCACTCCAACAAACAAAATCCGAAAGAATTTATCGGATGCGGAGATATAGGAGCAGGCGTAGGTTTTAAAGACATTCGTACCGGCGATACTTTGTGCGACGAAAATCATCCGATTGTTTTGGAATCAATGGATTTCCCCGAACCGGTGATTGGAATTGCCGTAGAGCCGAAAACCCAGAAAGATTTAGATAAATTAGGACTCGGACTTTCCAAATTGGCGGAAGAAGATCCGACTTTTACCGTTAAAACCGATGAAGAAACGGGTCAAACCATTATTTCCGGAATGGGAGAACTGCATCTGGAAATCATCGTTGATCGCTTGAAACGGGAATTTAAAGTCGAATGTAATCAAGGTCGTCCACAAGTCTCTTATAAAGAAGCAATCACCAAAGCGGTGGAGGTGCGTGAAGTTTATAAGAAACAAACCGGCGGACGCGGTAAATTTGCCGATATAATTGTTCGTGTCGAACCGGGAGATACCGATTTCGAAGGCGATTTGCAATTTATTGATGAAGTGAAAGGCGGTAATATTCCGAAAGAATACATCCCTTCCATACAGAAAGGATTCCAACGTGCTATGAAAAACGGCGTGTTGGCGGGTTATGCGTTAGACAAACTGAAAGTAACCGTTATTGACGGATCGTTTCACCCGGTGGATTCCGACCAATTATCGTTCGAGATATGTGCAATTCAAGCGTTCAAAAGCGCTTGCGAAAAAGCATCGCCGGTTTTGAAAGAGCCGATTATGCGTATTGAAGTGATCACGCCGGAAGAAAGCATGGGTGATGTTATCGGCGACTTGAACAAACGTCGCGGCCAAATCGAAGGAATGGATTCCAGTCGCACGGGCGCACGAATTGTAAAAGCAAAAGCTCCGCTTTCCGAAATGTTCGGCTACGTAACCGCTTTGCGTACGATTACTTCCGGACGAGCTACCAGCACGATGTCGTTCTCGCACTACGAAGAAGTGTCGCCGACGATTGCCCGTGCGGTATTGACTGAAGTTAAAGGGCGTGTGGAGTTGATAAAATAAATTAAGAGAGATGTTTAACAAGATAACAATAGGCACTTTTGTAATAGCCGGCATTTTGTATTTCATATTGATATACGCTCATGCCGATACGCGCGTAGCGGATTTTGTAGGCGGAATACTTATCGGTATCTTGATAGGTTTTGTCGGCGCCTTGATTTCCAAACTGTTGGGAAAGAAAAAAACATCTCCGGAGAAATGAAAAAAAAAGTGGCGAGAGAGGAAATGGCTCTTTTCTTAAAACTTAAAAACATATAAGCATACATAAAACAAAAAAACAATGAGCCAAAAAATTAGGATTAAATTAAAATCATACGATTACAACTTGGTTGACAAATCATCCGAGAAAATCGTAAAAACGGTAAAAGCAACGGGTGCTGTCGTAAGCGGTCCGATTCCTTTACCAACGCATAAACGTATCTTTACCGTAAATCGCGCCACGTTTGTGAATAAAAAATCGCGCGAACAGTTCGAATTATCATCGTATAAACGATTAATAGACATTTACAGTTCCACTGCAAAAACCGTTGATGCCTTGATGAAACTGGAACTGCCGAGCGGTGTAGAAGTCGAGATTAAAGTGTGATAATAAAAATAAATTGAAATGCCGGGATTAATTGGAAAAAAAATCGGAATGACATCCGTTTTCAGCGCTGATGGAAAAAATCTTCCATGCACTGTTATCGAAGTAGGTCCTTGTGTAGTTACCCAAGTAAAAACCGTTGAAAAAGACGGTTATGAAGCTGTTCAATTAGGATTTCAGGACAAAAAGGAAAAACATACCACGAAACCCGAATTGGGACACTTCAAAAAAGCGGGAGTAACACCCAAGCGACACTTGGCTGAGTTCAAAGGACAAGGGGTTTATAAGGCCGGAGACGTAATCACCGTTAATTTTTTTGACGGCGATTCGTATGTAGATGTTATCGGAACATCAAAGGGAAAAGGATTCCAAGGCGTTGTAAAACGCTACGGATTCAAGGGGGTAGGTGAAGCGACTTTAGGTCAGAGCGACCGTCAACGCCACCCGGGTTCTATCGGCGCCTGTTCGTATCCCGCCAAAGTGTTCAAAGGAACACGTATGGCCGGTCATATGGGTGACGAACGAGTAACCGTTCAAAACTTGGAAGTGATAAAGTTATTGCCCGAACACAATTTGATTTTAGTCAAAGGTTCTGTTCCGGGAGCAAAAGGTTCAATCGTAATAGTACATAAATAATGGAAATAAGCGTATTTAATATTAAAGGTGAAGATACCGGGAAAAAGGTAACTTTGAAGGACGGCGTATTTGGCGTTGAACCGAATGATCACATTATTTACATGGATGTGAAACAATATATGGCTAATAAACGACAAGGAACGGCAAAAGCCAAAGAGCGAAGCGAACTTTCGGGAAGCACCCGTAAATTAGGTCGCCAAAAAGGCGGCGGCGGCGCTCGTCGAGGAGATATTAAATCCCCCCTGTTGGTTGGAGGCGCCAGAGTATTCGGTCCCAAACCGAGAGATTACAGCTTTAAACTCAACAAAAAAGAAAAGGCGCTGGCTCGTCGGTCAGCCTTATCTTACAAGTTGAAAGAAGATGCAATCACCGTCGTGGAAGATTTTACGTTCGAAGCTCCGAAAACAAAGGAATTTTTAACTGTAGTAAAAAATCTGAAAATAGAAAACAAGAAATTATTGCTGGTTCTTCCGAAAAACGACGACGTAATTTATTTATCCGCTCGTAATGTACAAAAAATGAATGTAACTACCGTTTTCGAACTCAATACCTACAAGTTGTTGGATGCCGCTCATTTGGTACTTCTGGAAAGTTCGGTAAATGCAATAAATAACTTTTAACGAAAAGGAGGAAAGAATATGGGAATTATAATTAAACCTATTATAACCGAGAAACAAACGAAGATTACAGGGAAATATCCCAATCGTGTAGGATTTCGCGTATCTCCCGACGCCAACAAGTTAGAGATTAAAACCGCCATTGAAAATCTGTATGAAGTTACCGTCATGAGAGTCAATACAATGAACTATGACGGTAAACGGAAATCGCGATATACAAAAACGGGAGTTGTCAACGGGAAAGAATCCTCTTTCAAAAAAGCGATCGTAACGTTGAAAGAAGGTGAAACAATTGATTTATTCAAAAACATATAATATTAATTAATTATGAATCATAAATTATTAATTATAAACGATGAATCGCGTCTTTGTAATTCATATTTCATAATTCATAATTCATAAATTTTCATTAATGGGAATTCGTAAATTAAAGCCTACGACACCGGGGCAAAGACACAAGATTATCGGTACATTCAGTGAAATCACGGCTACTGTACCGGAGAAATCTCTTGTTTTTGGTAAAAGGAAGACGGGTGGACGTAATGCCGAAGGTCATCGAACGATGCGCCAAATCGGCGGCGGTCACAAGCGTAGATTTCGTCTTATTGATTTCAAGAGAAACAAAGATGGTATTCCTGCAACAGTGAAAACAATCGAGTATGATCCGAATCGGTCGGCTCGCATTGCGTTGTTGTTCTACGCCGACGGAGCAAAAACTTATATCATTGCTCCCAACGGCTTGGAAGTTAACCAGACGGTGATATCGGGAACAGAAGCGGCGCCGGAAATCGGCAATGCGCTTCCTTTAGCTAACATCCCTCTCGGTACGGTGGTTCATAATATTGAATTACGTCCGGGGCAGGGAGCAAAAATGGTTCGTTCGGCAGGTGCATTCGCTCAAGTTGTCTCCCGTGAAGGGAATTACGCAATCATCAAGATGCCGTCGGGCGAAACCCGAAAAATACTCTCAACTTGTAAAGCTACCGTAGGTAGTGTAGGCAATTCGGATCATGCTTTGGAAAAATCGGGTAAAGCCGGTCGAACAAGGTGGCTGGGACGTCGTCCGCGTGTACGCGGCGTTGTAATGAACCCTGTTGATCACCCGATGGGCGGCGGCGAAGGTCGTGCTTCCGGAGGACATCCGAGATCTCGTAAAGGATTATATTCGAAGGGCTTGAAAACAAGAGCGCCTAAAAAGCATTCATCCAAATACATTATTGAAAGAAGGAAAAAATAACCCGGTTAATCAAGAGTAAATTATGAGTCGTTCATTAAAAAAAGGACCCTATATAAATGTTAAGTTAGAAAAGAAAATTCTGACGATGAATGAAACAGGTAAAAAATCTGTGATCAAGACATGGGCAAGAGCATCAATGATTTCGCCTGACTTTGTCGGGCATACCCTTGCCGTTCACAATGGTAATAAATTTATTCCCGTTTATATTACGGAAAATATGGTCGGTCATAAATTAGGCGAATTTTCGCCTACCCGCCAATTCCGTGGTCATGCCGGTAACAAGAAAAAGTAATTAAGTATGGGAGCAAGAAAAAGAATAGCAGCAGAACAAAGGAAAGAAGCTAAGAAGGAACAGTATTTCGCAAAATTGCAAAATGTGCCGACTTCTCCTCGTAAAATGCGTTTGGTAGCAGACATGATTCGCGGCATGGAAGCATTCCGGGCATTAGGCGTATTGAAATATTCAAATAAAGAAGCTTCTGCAAGAGTAGGAAAATTGCTTCGTTCGGCAATTGCCAATTGGGAAGAAAAAAACGAACGGAAAGCAGAAAACGGTGAATTATATATAAAGTTAATATACGTGGATTCGGGAAGAACGTTGAAACGAATGCGGCCTGCACCGCAAGGAAGAGGCTATCGTGTACGTAAACGTTCGAATCACGTGACATTGTTTGTAGATACAAAAACTGAAAAACAAAATTAATCGCTAAATGGGACAAAAAACAAATCCGATAAGTAATCGGTTAGGAATCATCCGAGGATGGGACTCGAATTGGTATGGCGGCAATAATTACGGCGATACTTTGTATGAAGACAGCAAAATCCGTAAATACTTGAACGCCCGTCTCGCCAAAGCAAGTGTATCTCGCATTGTTATTGAACGTACATTGAAACTGGTAACTATTACCGTATGTACCGCGCGTCCGGGTATTATCATCGGTAAAGGAGGGCAGGAAGTAGATAAACTGAAAGAAGAATTGAAAAAGATTACCGATAAGGAAATTCAAATCAATATCTTCGAAATTAAACGTCCCGAGTTGGATGCCGTAATTGTTGCGAACAATATCGCTCGCCAACTGGAAGGTAAAATGGCTTACCGCCGCGCCATCAAAACCGCAATCGCATCTACGATGCGGATGGGCGCCGAAGGAATTAAAATCCAAATTTCCGGTCG
>WRFZ01000043.1 GCA_009778655.1 Candidatus Azobacteroides sp. | reverse complement strand
CGTATGCTTTCGGCGGCAGTCTTCTTTGGGAATGTTTCGGAGAAAGCGAACCGCCTTCCCTCAACGACTTGATCGCTACGCCTATAGGAGGAATTGCTTTAGGCGAAATTACACACCGTATATCATACTTTGTTTTAGATGATAGAAAACGCGGCAGGGAACGTTTCGGACGCGAATTGCTGGCCGGATTTATTTCACCGATGGGTTTACTTACCCGTTTGATAAATGGCGATGCTTGGCGTGTACGTCCGACAGCATATCGAAACGATGATTCGCCTTATGCACATTCGCCTTTTATGCTCAATGTTTCCGTTACAAGCCGTTTTCTTACCGATGTGGATAAAAACAAGGGAAGCATGAACATGGCTTTGAGTGGTGAAATGATTTACGGACATCCGTTTATAGACGATGACCGCAGTCCTTTCGATTTTTTTACAACTAATATTGATATGAGTATAATCGGGAATCAACCGTTTATATCCGGTGTAAATATAATTGGTTTGATATGGGGCAATGAATGGAAAAAAAACGAGAATCATTGGTTAGTAGGCGTATTCCAACATTTCGACTTTTACGATACCGACCCGGTAGTTCAAGGAGGCAAACAACCCTACGAATTTGCCGAAACAGCGGCATTTGGTGGCGGATTGCTTTACAAACATCAACACGACGAAAAAAATTTGCCGAGTTTCAGCGGAGCCGCGTATGCTAATTTAATATTGCTCGGTTCCTCCGAATCGGATTATTTTAAGTTGGATAATCGCGATTATAATATGGGGAACGGATACAGTGTGAAATTATACGGAATACTTAATATCGGGAAACGTTGGAAAACCGCATGGGGCGTTAAGCATTATCAAATTTTTACCACGAAAGGATACGGCTCCGCCGCGGCGGAAATCAACGGCTTTCCTGAAGACGCCAATTATCACTATGCCAATGTACAAGGGAATAAAGGTAATGCCTTGCTAAGCCTGATAAACGTAGGTATCGGTTATCAAGTTTCAAATAAATTGAGGCTTAGCGCCGAACAGCGATTTTTCTTGCGTAATTCGCATTACGATTATTTGCCGGATGTTATGTCATCATCAATGGAAAATCGGATTCAATTGACTTATACTATTTTAAACAAATAATATGAGAATGGCGCATTATTTGTTTTATATACCAATCACCTTCTTTTATATTCCCTCGGCGACACTCCGACAACCCGCTTAAAATACTTCCCGAAGATTGACTGGTCAAAAAAACCTAATTCGTCAGCGAGTTGCTGTACCGTCATGTTGGTTGATTTCAGCAACGCTTTGGCTTCCGGTATTACATAATCGTCAATCCAATCGCTTGCTGATTTTCCGGTAATATCTTTAATTACTTTTGACAGATGTTTAGGCGTAAGAAATAACTTATCGGCATAAAAATCCAATCCTCTTTGTTCCTTATAATTGGCCTGTACCAAACTCAGAAATTTCTCTACCAACATTTCCTGATGCGATTTCTTTTTATCTTCGGATTGAGGATGAAGCCGATAGGCAGCTCCATAAAAAAATGCCAATGTAAGATGCCTTACTACTTCTGTACGATACGGATGGTTTTGTGATTTTACAATTCTTTTCAACATCCGAAAATAGGCGACCATAGCATCAAGTTCCTCTTCGTCCAAGGGAATAACCGGACTGTTTTGAATGAAAAGAAAAAGAGGAAGCCGGTCTCGTGCATTCGGTAGCAGGTTGTCGCTAAACTTTTTTGACATAACGATAACCAGCCCCGAAAAATCTTCGCTGATGTATTTATGTTCTAAAATTTGATCGGGCAATATAACTATAAAACAAGGAGCTTCAGCCTTGAACGATCTTAAATTGATACTCCCTTCCGATGTTCCTTTGATATAAATAATGACGCTCGTAACATCTATTTTAAAAGGATAATCGGGTGATGGCAGATAAGGAAATCTTTCAAGCAAAATGAAATCATTATTTATTGCGTCAAATTCTGTATTTTCCAGTTCGGAGCGCCAGTTTAACTGTGATATATTCTTTTTCATAAATCCTTTTTTCTGCAAAGATATGTTTATTTTTCGTAAATTTTAAAATTAATCCGACTTTTCTGCCAATTTTCAAGGAAAATCTACCTGTAATTTTTTCTAAAAAGTAAATATTTTTGCCGCTTGAATCAATTTAAACTAATAAATATCATCAAATGAAAAAGTTTTTTTTAATAATTATCTTACTAATTGGATTAAAACCAGAATCAATTGATTCACAATCAATAAGTTTTGGACTCAAGGGAGAAACTGATTTTTCAAATTTCATATTGGTTGATGCAAATGGTTTTCAAAGCCGTATAAAAACAGGTGCATCGCTTGGCGGTTTTCTGCAAATGGAACTACAGGAACATTTTGCACTTCAAGGCGACTTTTTATTCCATTATAAAACATCAGAGTTGAATCGGGAAAACCAAAAAGGAGATTATCAATATTTTGGGAATGAAATAGCTATATATGGTATTGGTAAATGGAGATTAGATAAAGGTAAAATATACGTCGGAATCGGGCCTTTTTCTGAATTTGGTTTCAGCTCTACATTAAAAAGAAATAGCGAAAAAATTGATTTGTATAAAAAGGACGAGGCAAGGGATATTCCTTTTATGCAGGATTTTAATTCAGGATTTGGAATTATGCTTGGCTATGAATTTCAATGCGGATTTCAAATCAATGCCGGATATAAAATCAGTATAACTAATGTACTTGACCCTAATAGCAGCTCTTTTTCAATGTTCCCCAATACATTGAGTTTTGGAATCGGATATCGTTTGGGTAAATAATATTGCTATGTTAAAAATGAATATTAAAAAAACTTTCAAATTCGTCATCCTGTTTTTCGGCTTTTTGTTTTATACAATGTCGCAATGTTATGCAAATGATGAAGATACAATAGTTATTGTTTCTAAAAATAAAGATTCTTATTGGAATAGCCTGTTTAATGGTCATATAGACCGTACATTTGAAAAAAGGTTCGATATGAGTTTTGTCTCTGCTCCGTCTTATACTCGTGAAGCAAGTTTCGGAATCGGAGGAATGGCAACGGCGCTCTATCGAGTTGACCGTACTGATTCTGTTATGGTTCCTTCTAATATTACAATGACTTTCAATGCATCAATAAACGGTTTTTATGCACTGACTGCTGAAGGAAATCATAATTTCAAAGGACGGCGGTCAAGATTATCTTATCAAATAGCTTTTTTTAATAAAAATCTTAACTTTTGGGGAATTACTTATGATGATTGCAACGTAAACCTTATTTCAAGTTATCGGCGGCAACAATATAAAGTAAGCCTCAATTATCAATACGAACTATTTAAGAATTTCTATACAGGCGCCTTGTTGGATTTCTCTCTTGTACACGCAAGTAAAATTGATGAAATCAGTTACTTACTCGGACAAAAGAGAACCTATACCGCTACCGGATTGGGGCTTTCTTTGCAATATGATTCCCGCGATTTCATTCCAAACCCCAAGCAAGGTATGTATATTTTATTGCGAGAAACAGTTTATCCGGAAATGCTTGGTAATACAGGACGAACCTTATGGAGAACTACTCTTATAACAGATTTTTATCAAAAAGTATGGGAAGGCGGGATAATAGCGTTCGACCTGTACGGACAAATTAGCAGCAATAATCTGCCTTGGACGATGCGCGAAGAACTTGGAGGCAATCGTATGCGAGGATATTATACGGGGCAATATATTGATAATAATATCGTATCCGGCCAGATTGAATTGCGTCAGCATGTAGTAAAAAGATTGGGTGCATCAGCTTGGATAGGCGGAGGAAGCGTTTTTCCTTCTCTACAAGAATTTGATGTAAAAAAAATTTTACCAAATTATGGTGTAGGCTTACGCTTTGAGATAAAACATAATGTGAACGGTCGCGTAGATTTTGGTTTGGGAAAACAAACCGGTGGATTTGTCTTTGGAATGAATGAAGTATTTTGAAAAATGAAATGAATTATTTTATCAAATTATTATTTCAACTCTCTCAATCGCGTTTCCGCTTTTTCGCGAAATTGCCGGTATGCTTCCGATTCCGGATGAAACGGGACATGATTCAAGGCTTGATGAATTTTTTCAAAATCCCGTGCTTTTTTTAAAGTTTCGCCGTCAAACCAAGCTTCCGTGAATTTCTCCCAAACATAATCAATCGCTTGAGAGGAAGGATGAAGCATATCTTCCGTATAAAAACGGTAATCTCGCAAATCGTCCAGCAAAATTTCATAGGCCGGAAAATAAGAGCAGTGAGAATGCTTCCGAAGTAATTCTTCTACAGACAACAGTAAGACGGACTTACTCAATTGATTTTCGTGAGCGCCGTCTTTCCAATGCCGAATGGGACTCACCGTAAATAAAATCCGAAGTGACGGATAAAGCGTTTGCAGGCGAATAATCAATTCGTCCCATTCCCGGACAATCTCTTCAATCGTCAAACGTTTATATGAAAAGAGTTTGGCAGGCAGTTTATGACAATTGGAAACCACATTGCCGTTCGATTGCAAGCGATAAACAAAAGCGGTTCCGAAAGTGACGATAAGAAGCCGGGCCGTTCGAAGAAAAACTGATGCCTGTTCCATGCGGGAATTGATTTCGGCTAAAACCTCGTTCGAATCGGTTCCCGAAAAACGACTGTGATGCGAAAAACTGTGATAAATACCGTTGTCTTCAAAAAGTTCGTCCGAAACATAGGGCATATTATCCGATAAACGGTTCAAATTCCGGGATAAAGACAAAGGATTGTATGCAATTCCAAACGGATTGAGATCAATTGAAAAACCCGCATTCAAGAATTTGGAAGCCATATTTTCGGCAAAACAAGAACCCTGCATGGCTATTTTGCATGCGTATGAAAGCTTAAAATCACTCGGAGGAACAAATATTTCTGTTCTGAACTTCATATTATCAATAAATCTTGAAGCAAAATTATAAAAATATACGTGAAATGTGTAACTTTGCAAAACATATTTTTGCTTATGGACCTTTTATCAGGTACAAATTTATTGAAACAAATCAATTCTCCGGACGATCTTCGACAGTTGCAACCGGAACAATTGGAACAAGTTTGCCGTGAATTGAGACAATACATTATTGAAATATTAGCCGATAATCCGGGTCATTTTGCATCCAGTCTCGGAACTATCGAGTTGACGGTTGCTTTGCATTATGTATTGAATACTCCTTACGACCGAATTGTGTGGGATGTCGGACATCAAGCCTACGGACATAAAATCCTAACCGGAAGAAGGGAGCAATTTGATACGTTACGTAAATTAGGAGGTATCAGCGGATTTCCGAATCCGAAAGAAAGCGAATACGACGCTTTTATTGCCGGTCATGCTTCCAATTCGATTTCAGCGGCTTTGGGGATTGCTGTCGCTTCCAACCTAAAAAATGAAAAAGACCGAAAAATTGTTGCCGTCATCGGCGACGGTTCAATGACAGGCGGTCTTGCTTTCGAAGGACTGAATAATACGGCTATTGATCCGAACAATCTGCTCATCATATTGAACGACAATAATATGTCTATTGATAAGCCGGTGGGCGGAATGAGCGAGTATTTGGTGAATATCACTACTTCAAAAATGTACAATCGGATTCGTTTCCGATTGTACAATTTTTTCAAGAAAATAGGATTAATCCAAGAAGAACGAAAAGGAGCGATTCTGCGTTTCAACAACAGTCTGAAAGCGTTTTTGACTCAACAACACAATATTTTTGAAGGTTTTAATATTCGTTACTTCGGTCCCGTTGACGGTCACGATGTAAAAGGATTGGTTCGTATCATTAATGACATCAAAA
>WRFZ01000042.1 GCA_009778655.1 Candidatus Azobacteroides sp. | reverse complement strand
CTTCAAATGTTGCGCCTATATTGGCTATTTTGATTTGAAGTTGTTGGTTTTCAAAAGTCGTACTTGTTGTTGGCATACCATTTGCCTTTTGGTCGGGACTATCTACTGTGGTTGAATATATACCATCCTTTTCTTCAATATGAAAAACAAGCCTAAGTTTGGCAGCGCTCACGTCGAGCAAACCATTCCAAGCGCCTGTAATATCTTGTGAAAAGGCTGACATAACCAAAGACAGACACATTGCTAATGTAATAATTCGTTTCATTGTATGATTTTTTTGTTTAATAAATTGAGGATACAAGTACAAGCGTAACAATTTCGGAAATCAATAAGACTGCTATAAATAATAGGGCGCATTTAAGTCCTTTCAAGTTGGTAGAAACTCTGAACGCATTGTATAGCAAAGCGATTTCCCAAACTACAAAAATTATTGTCGCTACCCCGAATAGAATTAACGGGATAAGATCGAAAAATGTATATTCCATTTTTATAAGTTTTTCGGCATCAAGGGGCGCCATTGATTTACCGAGCGCCAAACCCACAAGAGCTACCAATAAAAGAGGATATTTTGCCAAGGTAACGGTTCCCAAAATATCTTGAAACCGCGTATGTTTGGCAAATAATAACGCTGTCGCATACATGATTACGACGGTTACGGCCAAGCCTAAGAATTGAACGAAAAATGCCGTACTCCATGTTACACTCGAACCTATCTTTATTTCGAGCGCATAAAAGACCGTATTACCGAAATAGCCTATAATGGTGGTAATACTCAGTATAACAATACCGATTCCGAACGCTTTCCATCCGGCTACTTTTTCAAAAGGGTTATAAACCAATTTCCAATTGTTTTTCATAATTTTTAATTTTTTCAATGATTTCATCCAATAAATTTCTCACGGTAGGATAGCTCAACCCCAATTGTTTAGCCATGTCTTTCAAGCTGCCGCTGCATTTGACGAAGTTCAAGATAAACGTTTGGTCATTTTGCGGCAGACAGGCTAACGGCGGTAAGTCGTAAAGTCCGATAACTTCCGTACCGCATTGCTTGCAACTCAGACTTTTTACTTTCAGTTGCGATTGACAACCGGGACATAAGTAAGGTAACATAGTTTTTATTTAAAAAATCTATGCAAAGATAAATATTGTTTTAATAATATCAAAACAAAAATAAATAAAATTCAATAAATAATTAATTTAATTATGAATTATGAATTATGAATTATTGTCATGTCATCGGTAGTATGTCGTCACGTAAAGTCACGGAGTGACGAAACTTTATTAACCGTAGAGAAAATCTACGGAAAATCATGCAGATTACCATCTTCAAATCCCAATCCAACGAACGACTAAATAAATCAGAGCGGCAAGCATAGCGCTTACGGGGATGGTGAGAATCCATGCCCAGAGAAGATTGATGGTTACACCCCAACGGACGGCTGAGAGGCGTTTTACGGCGCCAACGCCCATAATTGCGCCGGCAATGGTGTGCGTGGTGCTTACCGGAATTTTCAGTATTTCCGAAAGGTATAAAGTCAGAGCGCCGGCTGTTTCGGCACAAACGCCTTCTAAAGGCGTTACTTTCGTAATTTTCGTACCCATGGTCTTTACAATACGCCAACCGCCCATCATGGTTCCCAATCCGATAGCTGCGAAGCAGGTCAAAGGCACCCAATTGGGTACGGAATCAACCGAATCAATCATTCCGACGGCAATCATAGCGGTTGCGATAATTCCCATCACTTTTTGCGAATCGTTCAAACCGTGTCCCAAGCTGAATAAACCCGAAGAAAGTAATTGAAGTTTTCGAAACATAAATTCTGCTCTGTGAGGCTTCACCCGTTTAAAAGTCCATAATACAATAATGGTGATAATCGCCGAAGTAATCAATCCGATCAGCGGAGCTAATACGATGAAAGAGGCTATTTTAATAATAATGGAAGAATGAATGGATTGAAATCCGCCGGCACATATCGCCGCTCCGGCAAATCCGCCGATAAGCGTGTGCGACGACGATGACGGAATACCCAGCCACCACGTTAATAAATTCCAAGAAATGGCCGCAATTAATCCGGCCAAAATGATAGGTAATGTGATAAATTGCTCCCACACGACTTTTGATACCGTACTTGCGATACCAAATTCACCTATAATATATTTGGCAATGAAATAAGCAATGAAATTGAATGAAGCTGCCCATAATACGGCTTGAAAAGGCGTCAAAACCCGTGATGATACAATTGTCGAGATGGAATTAGCTGCATCGTGAAAGCCATTGATAAAATCAAAAATAACCGCCAAAACAATAACAATAATCAATAGAGTCATGAGTCTTTAATTAAGCGTATTTTACGATGATGGTTTTTAAAATTTTGCCTACTGTATTTATTCTATTGGCAGCCTTTTCCAACTCTTGGATAATTTCTTTCAATTTAATCAATTCTAACGTTCGAATATCGCTCTTGAAAAGACCGGAAGTTCCTTTTTCATAAATTCGGTCGGCTTCTTCTTCCAAATGTTTGATTTCCCTTGTATGCTCCCTGATTTGCTTGTCGGATTTCCTTACATTGGTTAATTCGTTGACGGCTGATTTGATTTCACCGGTTCCCTTTTTAATGACCGTAGCTATTTCCAAAGTTGCCGGCGGCAACGTTTCCGGAGAAAAAAGAATCACTTTTTGCGCCACGCGATTGATGACATCAATAACATCATCCATTGTATCGGTCAATGAAGTAATATCTTCTCGATCGAATGGCGTAATGAACGTTTCATTGAGCGCTTTAAACATTTTTCCGGTTGTTTTATCGCCGTTCGTTTCTTCCGATTTAATTGCCCGGCACAATTCTTTAATTCGCTCCGGGTCGGTCGAAGTAAATAACTCTTGTAAAAGAGCTGCCGCTTTATCCATAATCTCGGCAATTTCTATCAGCAAAGGAAAGAACCTTGAATCTTTCGGAGTAAAAACGCTTAAGATACTATTAATTTTCATCTGTATATAATTTGTTTTTTTACGACCGAATGGAATCCGCAACCGATCCATGCTTTGATGCATCTCTTGCACGCGGATTTCATACATCAGTATTTTCTCAAGATAAATAGAAATTGAATACGGATAACAAATTTATAGGAAAACCTGCTTGCAAATAACCCAAAAACACTATTATCCCCTTTCTATTAGCGAAGGCAAAATTACAACTTTATCTTTGATTGACAAAAAAAATCCGGAAAATTTTATTGGTAACCGTTTACCGGCTTTTTCATAAACCGGTTGCGTTCTTTCGGACTAAAGCGTTCAATCGAATATCGTAAGGTAGTACGAGGCATTTTTGCACGGTGGGTTTCCGGAAAATCAACCAAAGTTTCCCTGTCTTTTTTCCCTACTTCACGCAACATCCATCCGACGGCTTTGTGCATCAAATCATGTTTGCGATAAAGCAATTTTTCCGCAATTGCCGGCGTATGAGGAACAACAATTCCGAGCATGACATCGCCTTCGGCGTATTGTCCTTTGCCGGTCTTGAAAAATTCTTGCAGGAAACGCGCTTTTTCGGGATTCGCTATTGACAGACGCTCATGAAGAATAAATTCGGCATTCATAATTTTAAGATAAATAATAAAAGAAGATAATCAGACAAAAGATGATAAAATTAATAATTTTCTTCTTCATTATGAATTACTTCTGCGATTTGTTTTGTTAATTCGGGAATTTTATTGCGAATTACATCCCAAACAATCGTATAATTAATTCCCATATAATCGTGGATTAGCCTGTCACGCATCCCGGCCATATTTTTCCACTTGATAGTATTCCATCTAAGTTTAAAATCTACCGGGATTTTTTTAGAAGCTTCTCCTATTATTTCCAAACTGCGAACGATGGCTCTTTTCAGAATTTCATCTTCCAATAAATTTTCTTTGGTTGTATTTGTGGACATAGCAGAAAGAATAAACTCGCATTCGTCTAATATATGTTTCAAATACAGAATAGGTTCTTTAGACATAAGTTACTTCTTTTAAAATTTGCGGGCCTATATAAGGGCTCAATCCGTTAAGGGTTACAATTTCTATTTTTTTTTCAAAAAGATTTTCCAAATAATCATACAATGCCATATAGTTGTCGTAATTTTCTTTTTCGGGGAAAAAATCCACTAAAATATCTATGTCGCTATGAGGAATTTGTTCATTACGCACATAAGAACCGAACAGTCCTATACGGCTTACCCCGAAATTCAATAATTCCGGTTTATGATTTTGTATTGTTTTGAGAATTTTATTTTTAGAAATTACCTTATCATTTGGCGCTTTTGATTCCATAACTTTTTGTTTTCAATTTTTGATGACATTCACTTGATAGATTTTTGAATTATATAAACAAAGATACAAAAAAAATATTATCGGGCAAAATCAAGTAATTTCACCCGAAATGCATTACTTTTGTGCGATTAAAATTGAAGAAAAGATTTTGGATGCTTCCGATAGAGGTTAAAAACGTTTTTAAGTCATTCAAAGATGTGCGAGCAGTACGCGGCATATCGCTTTCCATACAATCCGGAGAATTTGTTGCTTTACTCGGTCCGAACGGCGCGGGGAAGACAACAATGGTCGAAATGATGGAGGGTTTGAAGAAACCGGATAGCGGCGAGATTCGGTTAATGGGAAAGACTTGGGAAAAACATGAGAACGAACTGCGGAAAATAATCGGTTTATCTTTACAGGAAACTCGTTTTGCCGAAAAACTTTCTGTCCGTGAAACCTTACGGCTCTTTGCGAGTTTTTTTGAATTGGGAAGTCCTCGCGTGAACGACGTAATCGGTTTGACCGGCTTGGATGCGAAACAAAAATCCATGGTCGGAACGCTTTCGGGCGGACAACGCCAGCGTTTGGCTTTAGCGGTCGCACTCTTGAATCATCCGCAAATCCTTTTTCTGGATGAACCGACTACCGGCCTTGACCCTCATTCCCGATTCGATTTTTGGAATATCTTAAAAGAGTTGAAAATGCAGGGAGAAACCACTTTAATTCTTACGACGCATTACATGGAAGAAGCCGAGTCGTTGTGCGACCGGATAATCATCATGGATGAAGGCGTCATTCTGCGGGAAGGAAAATTGGAAGAATTATTGGATGAAAATGCCCGTAATTTGGACGAACTGTTTATCAATCTGACCGGTAAAACCTTGAGAGAAGATTCAAATTAATCGTCGAAGTAAAATGAAATCAATCAAAAATACGCAACTGTATCAACTGACTTATACGTTTTTTCTGGAAACCATCCGCGAGCCGGAAGTGCTTTTCTGGGGAATCCTTTTTCCCGTACTTATTTCAATCGGTTTGGGACTTGCGTTTACTCAAACTTCCGAGTCAAAATTTCACATCATGATGGTGGAAGAAAATCAAACGGAATTGGATTCACTGCTGAATATCTATGCGGTACATAGTCTGAAAAACGAAAAAGAGACGTTTACTTGGAAGATAGAAGATAAAATTATAGGAAATACGGAATTTAATTTTACCCGTAGCGATTGGAAATCAGCGATTATTTCGTTAAAGCGCGGAGAATCGGAACTCATTGTCGCCGATTCGGTAGGAAAAATCCGTTATCATTTCGACCCGCTTAATTCTCAAGCGCAGTTGGCTTACATGAAACTTTCGGCTCTGATAAAATCGCCAGCTTCAGCTGCGGATACAGGAGAAAACCAAATAAATCCGTTGACTTTGAAAGGAGTGCGCTATATTGATTTTCTTGTTCCGGGAATATTGTCAATGGGCGTTATGAGTTCCATC
>WRFZ01000041.1 GCA_009778655.1 Candidatus Azobacteroides sp. | reverse complement strand
GGGAAGTCGTATAATCATATTCCTGCGTATCGTAATCGCCCGGAATCCAAAATGCGGTATGGTCGCCGGTCATTGCAAACTGCGTATGCTCTTCTTTAAGGGCAAAATAAATCAAATTTTTCTGTTGAGGAAATTCGTAGCGGAAACCCAAACCTTCGTCAAACAAACGAAAGCGGATCATGATTTGCCGGTCGGTTGCCGATTGATTCAACGTAACCGCTAATTCATTGTAATGATTGCGGATGGTTTTTGTTTCACCCCAAACCGGTTGCCAAGTTTCGTCGAAAGCGGCGGTTTGAGTATCTGCAATTTGAAATCCGCTGTACAAATTGGATTTAATATCTTGTTTGTCTGATTTTTGTCCTTCGGGAGAAAAATCGTCAAACGTGCGTTTCACGCCTTCCGGCACAAGTTCCAGACCCAATTTACTCGGTTTGATAACAGTTTTCCCTTTATAGGTTAATGTATAAACCGGAGAACCGTCGGCGGTAAGCGAAAAATTCATTTGATACTTCCCGTCGGGAGAAGTCAGTGTTTGAGCGCTTGCGATCGAACACGCGAAGAAGAACAGCAGAAATGTTCCTTTGATTTTTTTATTCATAATTTTTATTGTTTATTTCAATTCTATTATATATACTCCTTTAGCTGCAATATTTATTTCTTTTTTCAAATCAATCGTTTTTCCGGAAATAATCTCTTTTCCCGAACCGGTATCTTCGATTACTTCCCTGTATTTTTCCGGAGAAAGCAATTGTTCTTTGTTCGAACCGTTCAGAATAACCAATATTTTATTGTCGTTATAAATTCTTGCGTAAACATAACATTCCGTTTCCCAATCGGGTGCATAATGAATCAATTTCCCTTTAGCTACTGCCGGATTGGTTTTACGCCATTGCAAGAGTTTTTGCAAATAATCATGCGCTTCGTTTTGAAAAGCGGTTCGTCCGGCTGCTGTAAACGCATCTGCCGGATCTCCTGTCCAACCGCCGGGAAAATCTTTACGCAAATTGCCGTCGCCGTCTTTTTTCTCTCCGGTCATCCCGATTTCCGTACCGTAATACAGTTGCGGAATGCCGCGCGTTGTCAGCAGAAAAGCCAAAGCCTGTTTGTATCGATTCAAATCGGTTTCATCCGCTTTCAGAAAACGGTTTGTATCGTGATTATCAAAAAAAATAAGGACATTATTTATATCTTCATAAGCAAAATCTTGAGCAATAACTTCATAAACTTTTCTCCAAGGATTATTTCCGGTCGAGTGAATATCAAAAGCCTCATTGTAAGCTGTCATCAAATAGAAATCCATAACAGTTTTCAGATTCGTCTGCTTAGTATTGACTTTGGAATTTCGTTGCCACCACGCCAAAGGAGGAGCTCCGATAGTGTACCATGATTCGCCTACGATATTAAAATCGGGATATTCTTCTTGTACCCGGTTACACCACTGCGATAAAAAATCGAAATCAACATACGGATGCGTATCATGGCGGATGCCGTCAATGCGGGCATATTCAATCCACCAAATACTGTTCTGGATCAAGTAATCAGCCAACAAGGGATTGCGTTGATTAAGATCGGGCATCGAAGGAACAAACCATCCGTCGGTCGCGGCATCAATCTCCGATTGCGGAGCATGAATATCCATTACCGTATAAAGATTATGGGAAGTCGGAACAAAACCGTCTTGATGATTCAGCCAATCTTTACAGGGGAAATCATTCATCCACCAATGCCGGTTGCCGCAATGATTGAAAATCATATCCATCACGATTTTCATGCCTCGTTGATGAATATTTTCAATCATTTGCCTATATTCTTCATTCGTTCCCAAGCGTTTATCCACTTGATAATAATCAGTAATAGCATAGCCGTGATAGGATTTGTATTTTTCCGGACTGTTCATCTTGTTTTCCAAAACCGGATTGAGCCAAATAGCGGTTACTCCCAAATCGCTGAGATAATCCAATTTAGCGTTGATACCGGCCAAATCGCCGCCATGACGGGTAAACGATTCATTGCGGTCTATCGCTTCATCGTCCCAAACATCGTTGGATGTATCTCCATTGGCAAAACGATCGGGCATGATCAGATACAATACGTCGGACGAATCAAATCCCTGTGCGCCGATTGCGGTAGAACGGGCTTTCAACTCATACGTTTTTGTTAATTTCTTTTTCCCTTCCGTAAATATAAACTTTATTAAACCCGGTTGAGTTTCTTTCCCTATTTCTAAATAGATAAAAAGATAATTGGGATTGTCTGTTTTAACGATTTCTTTCAAATGAACGCCCGGATACTCGAATTGAAATTCCGAACGGGCAATGTCTTTTCCATAAACCATAATTTGGAGTTCGGAATTTTTCATACCCACCCACCAAAAGGCTGGTTCCATACGTGTAATTTCCATTGCCGCAGCGGACAAGGAAAATGCAAATAGTAATAGAATGATAAACCGTTTTTTCATGGATACTCATTTTATTTTATAAATGTAAAAGCGATATTTTGTCCTTTTAATTGAACAGTAAGAATATAACAACTTTTGGGTAAATCAGCGATTGAAATAACATTTTCACCCTGCGTTTGTTTAACTAAAAGACCAGCAACAGTATATATTTTAGCGGCAATGACCGGCTCTTCTGTAACAATCGTCAACTTATCCAGCGCTTGCCGCAAAGCTGGCTTTTCTTTTTTAACCTGATCAATTCCCGTAGAAACATCTATTTTTTTGTTAACTAACAGTTTGAATTTTCCCGCATCCAAAGGGATTGTCATATTTGTATTCGTTACTTCCATTGTTTCTTCAGTCATCAAGTCATACCAGATTCCTGCAGCCGGAAAATTGGGGTAAGTTACTACACTTCCGTTTGGATTAAAGTTCCCGACAATAACCATTTTCAAATCGGGAGCGTTCAAACAAATGCGTCTTCCTGCCGCCCAATCGTTATAAGTTACCTGCATATCCCAATAAGACGGATTATCGAATGCGTCACCATAGTAATCTCTTAGTTTATTCAATTTAAAATAAGTATCATATAATGCTTTTCGTTCCGGAACTTCATAATAATCCCAACGGATTTCTTTTCGTGCTGTTCGGTTGCCATCATTAATTTCTGTCGATCCGGCTACGGAATTAATCGAATAATCATATCCCACTTCGCCGAATTGCCAAATCATCTTTGCTCCCGGAACCGGAAGAAAGAAGGCAGCGCATAAAGCAGCCCGATCCGTTTGAACAGTCAGATTGTTTTTTATATCGTTTGTGGCGCCCCAAGTTTTTGCTTTATACATCATGCGTTCTTCATCGTGGCTTTCCATATATCCGACCAAATTATCATAAGTCCATGATCTTGTCCAACCATTGACGCCGGTAAATTCAGAACCGTCTTGATAACCCATGATAGCCTGACAATAGGCGTAATTTTTGTTTCCCCACGGCATCAATCCGGCATTGGCTAATTCCCGTTCTTCCCGATCTTCAGCGAAGTGCTCAATAATCATATAGGCATTAGATTTAGTTGCTATAATTTGGTTATGATAATCTTCCAAAATAGCAATTCGAGAAGCGTCATAATTAGATGCAGTCGCTTCTGTGGATGAATTTTGGGTAAATCCTTTCGTCAAATCGAACCTGAATCCGTCGAACTTATATTCTTCCAATAAAAATGCCAAATTGCGTTTGAAATACGTTCTTACTAAAGGAGATTCGTGGTTGAAATCGCAGAACACGCTATATGGATGCGGTGCATCTACATTAAACCATGGATTATCGTCAGCCGGTTTATTTGTTTCCGCATTCCAGTATAATTTGGCAAAGGGATGTTGTCCGGTAGCATGATTAAATACCACGTCCAAGATAACAGCAAGACCGTTTTTGTGGCATTCGTCGATAAACTTCTGGTACATTTCTTTAGTTCCGTACGCTTTGTCCATAGCAAAATAATAGCAGGGATTGTATCCCCAACTATCGTTTCCGTCAAATTCCTGGGTAGGCATCAATTCAATAGCATTAATTCCCAATCCTTTTAAATAATCCAATTTACTCATTACGCCATTTAAATCGCTCGAGGAAGTAAAATCGCGGATTAATAATTCATAAATAACCAATTTGTCCTGACGAGGAGCCTGAAAATCGGTAATTTCCCAATTGTAAGGATTTTTATTTGTTTGAAATACTGAAACCATACCGTCTTCACTGCTCTTTCCTGCAGGATAAGGTTTCAGATCAGGATAAGTCGTAGAAGAAATATAGCGGTCATTCCATGGGTCAAGCGTTTTCTGAGCATAAGCATCTCCGAGATAAATGTTTCCATCCACAAAATACTGAAAAGCATATTCTACATTGGGCTGCAAATCAGTTACAGTCAGCCACCAATAATCACCGTCTTTTTTCATCAAGTAATCATTGTCGGGCAGCCATTTATTAAAGTCGCCCATTACAAAAACATCATTCTTACGCGGAGCATACAGAATAAAGGTAACGGTATGGTCATCAATGGTATTGATTCCATCCGGAAGTGCCGGACGTTCGGCTGTTTCTACTTCTTTCTTCACATACACATAAATGCTGTCGCGTACCATATTGGGAGCAGTTCCAGCTTCGGCAATCGCCCAAAAAGGACCTATATCATTGAATGTATAAGATTGAGAAATAGAAGTACCGGTAGCTGTTGCAAAGGATTCACTGTCTATATAAAGTTTTAATGTCGTAGTTTGTGAAGCAGAAGCGGAAAAAGTAACGGATACACCTTTATCTATCACCTGAACAGAAGCGGCAGGAGCAGTAAATGTCACATTTAAGCCAGCTTCATAAACATCGACAAAGATATCTTTTCCTCCGGTATCTTTTCCTTCTTTTGTACCAGTCGGATTACGGAAGACAAGGCAAATTTTCAGTATTTTATCCTCGGAGGGTACGCCGAAATAAGCTCTGATGTTATCGATGGTCAGAGTTGCTTTATTATTACCTATTTTAGTCAGTTTATTAGCATCGGTATTTGCCTGAGACAGATTGGAGCCATTGGGCCAGGGTGTTTTTACATATTTCCAATCGCTGCCGCTTGTACTCTTATCGGTTAAGACGCCGATATGCGCATACCAGTCTTCGGTATTGCCAGCTAATCCGGCGGTACCTTGCGTAGCATCAAAAATGATGGTTACCGGCTGGTCTTCAGTTACGAACGCCGGGGCTGTCGTAACCACTTGCGATGACAATCCTGCAGCAGATGAAAATAACAGTAAGAATGCTAAGAATATATTTTTCATGAAGAAGATAGATAGTATTTAATTTATACCTGTAATATCAAATCCGAAAATCCATCAGGATTGCATCGCTCGGTAGGACTGAGCGATGCATCCCTGATAGATGACTATCATTGTTTAACGATTGTATAAGTGTAAGCCGAGGCATCACCTAATTTCAATGTAATCAAATAAGCACCGTCTGAAGCAACCGGAATATTATCGCCATTGTACGTTAAATTGTTTGCGTTGCCGCCTAAGTTAATATCCCAACCGTTGTTTGCACGGAATTTAAATGCATTATCTCCGCCTCCGACTAAAGTCGCAGTAACCGTCCATTCGCCTGTCGCGGGGTTCAACGTCATTGGCGTAGAAGTATCCCAGCCTCCGGCGGTTGCACTTCCGATCAATCCCCACTCAGTGGCTGTAGCCGTATAAGTATAGGGTTCTTTCGACAAATCAACCGTCAAGCGGTAGAATCCGGTTTCGGAAACGCTTAAATTTCCGCCGGAAGTAGAAATCG
>WRFZ01000040.1 GCA_009778655.1 Candidatus Azobacteroides sp. | reverse complement strand
AAAAGCCGGTTGAATTATTCGAAAAATTCATACTCGATTCGACAAGTGAAGGAGACACGGTCTTGGATTGCTTCATGGGAAGCGGAACGCTTGCAATTGCGGCAATAAAAACGAAACGCAATTACATCGGCTTTGAAATACAGGAGAAGTATTGCAAAATAGCGCAAGACAGGATTAACAAATTCACCGGGCGATTTTCACGCAAAGATTGAGAATTTCAATAATGATATTAATCTGTTTACATAATCTTTTGACACACAATATCAAATTGAATGCAGAAAAATTTGGATGACAAAATACCATACAATTATCGCTATTGACCCGGACGTAGATAAATCTGGCGTGGCTACTTTGCAGACAGAAGGGAAAAAATTAATAACTAACAATTTGACATTTCCAAAATTAATTGATTTTCTAAAACGGATGAACGAAGATAAAATACATTTTCCTTTTATTGTCGTAGTAGAAGCCGGATGGCTTAATAGCGTTTCCAATTACCACACCGAAGCCGGAAGGCGAGGACAGAGGATAGCAAAGAACGTCGGCGCAAATCACCAAGTCGGTAAAATGATTGTTGAAATGTGCGAATATTACAAAATACCGGTTACAACCATAAAGCCACTAAAAAAGATGTGGCATGGAAAAGACGGTAAGATAACGCAGGAAGAAATAGCATCATTTACCGGAATTGTCGGACGTAATAACCAAGAAGAACGCGATGCCGCTCTTTTGGCATGGGTTTACGCAGGATTACCGATAAAGGTAAAATAATGCAATTAAATAAAAATTGATTATACGCCAAATTCAAAAAAATAACGTTCCCGTTTTTGTTGGTAATTTTTTGGTAACTTTTCCCTAAAACGTATTATTATAATACATTTCGGCTTTATTTTTGTGAAATTCTAAATATATTCGAGATATATGGGAAGAAAGAAGCAAGAAGACAACCCGGCAAATGATTTTGATTTTGATTTCGGTAACATTGAAGTACCGGAATTTGACCCTGCCATTTTTGACATTATACCAAACACGGCAGAACCGGACGAAACGAGATACACAAATCCCAAAGTTTACGAAGCAAAACCGCAATATATTTTGTACGAGAATGCCGATAAGCTGGCAAAGGAATTAACGATAAACAAAGGCGAACGGGCGGATGTATTTGTTTCCGGAGCATTCATTTTCGGAGATTTCATAGAAGCCTATATAGTACAACGGAACGCAAAAGTAAAACGAATGACCATAACAACACTTTCACTTTCTCAAGAAAATACGGATAGTTTGCGTAATTTATTGGTCGGCGGTTATGTTGATGAATTAAACCTGATTGTTTCCGTATATTTTTATTCACATGAACGATGGTCGCTGATTCCCTATATTTACGAAAAATTGGATATTGATGACAAGTTTCAAATGGCGGTTTGCGCAACACATACCAAAACTTGCACCTTTGAAACGTCAGGAGGTCGGAAAATAATCATTCACGGAAGCGCCAACCTTCGAAGCAGCGGTAACATAGAGCAATTTACCATTGAAGAAAACGAAGAGTTGTATAATTTCTACAATGAAAATACGGATAAAATCATAGAATCTTACAAAACAATTAACAAGCCTGTTAGGGACAGTAAATTGTGGAGCATAATAACGAAAAAGAAGTTTAACGATTAAAAATATTATCATTATGGCATCAGGAAGTGAAAAAGGCGGAAGCGGGTCGCGTTTGAAAAACAGCACCGCAGCAAGCAGAAGAACCCCTATATATCAATGGAAACCCGGAGACACACCATTTTAATAGTAATAAGTTATGGGAAAGATTGATTTAGTGCAAAGCGTTATTCTTCCGCTTTCCCGGTTGGAAGTGAACAAAGGACAAATCGAAGATTTACCGGCGAACCCTCGATTTATACGAGATGAGCGTTACCGGAAGTTAAAAATTTCCATTCAGGAAAATCCGGATATGCTTTCGCTTCGCGAATTATTGGTATTTGAACAAAACGACAAATATGTTATAATCGGCGGAAATATGAGATACCGAGCCATGAAAGAACTCGGATATATAGAAACTCCTTGTAAAATTATATCATCCGAAACACCGATAGAAACATTAAAAGCATATACAATCAAAGATAACGCCGGGTTTGGCGAATGGGATTTTGACATGCTCGCCAACGAATGGGATACGGATTATTTAAACAAATGGGGTGTTGAAATGAATTTTTTGAAAGACGACCCGGAAGATACCGCTAAGAAAGCCGAAGAAAAACAAATAACCAAATTGGTGGAAACATTTATTATACCGCCTTTTTCCGTTTTGAATACACGCGCAAAGGAATGGCAGGAACGCCGTAAACAGTGGCTTGATTTAGGTATTAAAAGCGAGTTGGGCAGAAAAGAAAATATAACGTATTCGAGTACGTCTCAACCTCCTGTTTATTACCTAACAAAAAACAATTTGAAAGACCGCTTAAACAGGATTCCGACTCATGAAGAAATAGCGGAAGAATTAGAGAAAAAAGGAATTAAAATGCAAAGTACCGTTTCCGTATTTGACCCGGTATTAACCGAAATTTCATATCGTTGGTTTAACGTGAAAAACGGTACAATTTTAGATCCGTTTGCGGGCGGAAGTGTCCGCGGGATTGTTGCCGCAAAACTCGGTATGCAGTATGTAGGTAACGATTTAAGAAAAGAACAAATCAAAGAGAATAAAGAAAATGCAAAAATCGTTTTGTATGATTTGGACGGACGGAATTTCCCCATATGGACATCCGGAGACAGTTTACGGATTGATGAAATTTTAAAAGCGGAGAAAATAGAATCCCGATTCGACATGATATTTTCCTGTCCGCCCTATGCCGATTTGGAAGTTTACAGCGATGACAAACGAGATCTTTCAAATATGGAATACCGGCGTTTTTTGGAAACATACCGGGAAATAATCAAAAAGTCGTGCAGTCTCTTAAAAGAAAATCGTTTCGCCGTTTTTACGGTTGGAGATGTAAGGGATAAATACGGCGTATATCGGAATTTTGTAGGCGATACGATTCAAGCATTTACCGATTGCGGATTGAAGTATTACAATCATTTCATTTTGGTAAACCAAATAAACAGCCTTGTGATAAGAATCCGGCGCCAATTCAATGCGTCTCGCAAAGCGGGAAAAACGCACCAAAATGTACTCGCTTTTTTCAAAGGGGATACTGGAGAAATGCCAAACACATTCGAGAAAATCAACATTAAAAAAGCAATAGAACAGTTTAACGCCTCAAAAGAAGCGACTGAAATAACAGAAGACGTTATTTGCTTTTACAAAGGCGATGTACGCAAGATAAACGAACATTTTCATAGTTTCGACAGCAGCGTACAGCCGGCCGGCGATGTCAGCGAATTAATAAAAGTAAAAGTAAGCGGCAAATGGATAAGACACAAATTTATGTGTTCTGTCGACTACATTAAAAATGTTTGTCACGGCTCTTGTTGCACCGGTTCAAATAGGGTACTTGTTTCATTGCTGCCAAATGAAGCCGATTACCAGCAAAGCAAAGGATTTTCTGTAAAAAATAATTTGCTGCAAGCTGATTTCAAAACAGGAAAATGTCCGCACATAGACAAGGCCGGATTTTGTGCGTTGCATGGAACATCAAATAAACCTTTCGGCTGTATTGCTTCACCTTTCACGCTTAACAGCGCAAATACATTGATTATCCGCAACAGATATAATATGATGAAATGCCACGGGACTGGTGATTATGCCTTCCGCGTATTTCGTTCATCTTTGAATTTGATATTTGGGGAAAACGAAGCACAGCGCATTTGTGATTATTACGAAAGCAACGACGGCGATTTAGAAGCGTGGGTACCACGTGAAAATTATAACAAACTTACATTTTTAGACAGTATCAAAGAACAGTGATACAAATAAAAAAAGCAATGATACAATGCCAAATCAGAATCCCAATATTTCAGGTTTAAAGCCGTTTCAAAAAGGCGAAAGTGGAAACCCAAATGGGCGTCCGCCAAGCCGAGTACCGGAAGCCTTGAAAATCGTATTGGGAAGAAAGAAAGCAAAAAAGTTTTATCAACTGAACGAAACCGAAATAAACGAATGGGAAGCCGCTATATTAACCATGACTACCAATGAACTGAAAGCCCTTGCAATCTGGGAAGATTGTAACAGCTATGCCAAAGGATTAGCAATGGGAATTATATTTGATATGAAAAACGGGAATACAAAAACGATTGACAAACTCCGCGAACGGCAATTCGGCAAAGCGGTACAGAAAGTCGAATTAACCGGGGCCGATGGTCGTCCGTTTAATCCGGAACCTCTGACAATTGAAGTAATAGACAGCAGAGAAAAAATAATGAATAATGCCGAAGATACAGACAACGAAAATATACAGTGAAATAGACTCCGCCATGAACTCCGGTTATACAACCGTTTCATTACAGGGTTCAAGTCGCAGCAGCAAAACATACAATGCGCTGATATGGCTTATTGTATATTGTCTGCAACACGCAAATACCCGACTTTCCGTTGTTCGCGCCACATTGCCGTCTCTTAAAGGATCCGTATTTATCGACTTCAAAGAAATCCTGATGAATATGCTTTTATTTGATGAGAAGCAGTTGAATAAAACGGAATTAACCTATCATTTTCCGAACGGATCGTGGGTTGAATTTTTCAGTACGGACAGCGAGCAAAAGCTGCGCGGACGAAAGCGGGATATATTGTTTGTAAACGAAGCAAACGAGCTGGCGTTCATCGAATGGCAGCAGTTGAAGATGAGAACGACACGGTTTACAATTATAGATTATAATCCTTCATTTGCCGATGAACACTGGATTTGCCAACTTAACCGAGAAGAACGTACAAAGCATTTTATCACGACTTACAAGGATAATCCGTTTCTGGAACAAACCATTATTGATGAAATAGAAAGTCTTAAACACAAAAACGAAAGCCTTTGGAAAATATACGGACTCGGAATACAAGCGCAAATAGAAGGTCTTATTTTCAAAAATGTTGAAATGATAGAAACCATGCCGCCGGCAAAACATATTTTCGTCGGCATGGATTTCGGTTTTTCAAATGATCCGACAGCAATAATTGAAGTAATCATTACAACGGATACAATCTATGTTAACGAACTTTGCTATCGTACCGAAATGGTTGCAAGGGATATTATACTGCTGCTCAATCAAAAATGTACGGACAAACGTATTATTTCAGAAAGCGAAGACCCTCGATTGATTAAGGAAATTCACAACGCGGGAATAAGTATCATACCGGTAAAAAAATTTCACGGCAGCGTCGAAGCCGGAATAATCAAAATGCTTGAATATCGGATTTGCGTAACAAAAAGCAGTTACAATATTATCAAAGAGTTGAAAAACTATACATATCAGCAGGATAAAGACGGAAAGTGGTTAAACGAACCGATTGACAAATTTAATCATGCAATAGATGCAATACGATACGTCGTATTGACGGAAGTGCTCGGAAAGCGAAAAGGTAAAAAAGATTTAATAGGATATTTTTAGTTGATCAATATGCGAAAGAACATAAAACGATTTGACCCGGTAATTTATCCGCAGAAATTGTGGGTATGTGTCGAAAAAGATTTCAAGAAATTAAACGGATTATTTTCCGATATTGATGATAATACCGATTTGGATTTCGGCAAATTTGAAAATTACAAAGCAATTACGGTAAGAGTACATG
>WRFZ01000039.1 GCA_009778655.1 Candidatus Azobacteroides sp. | reverse complement strand
TATCCTTTGTCTTCACATACCTCCCACAAATTATCCTCAGACTCTTCCATGGGCTTTATCCGGACTTGTAAACATAACCGTTAACAATCAGTTATACGGTAATTGTATAGTTACAAATTCTATCCTGACGGCAGTAAGCGGCGGTTATCCTACGCCCGCAAACTTCTTCACGTGTAAATTAAAAGGTGGCGGGGATACATGGTTGTTGTTAGAGGACAATTCGGGAAAAATCCGGGCTTTCAATGATGACGGCGGTACAACATCCGACGGTTATTCGTGGGGAAACGCCTCAAGAATAACAACATACTTGACAAACATCAGTGCGGGATATGTTTTTTCATACAGCTCAAACAACCCGGTTCTTGAGTGTGACCTGTATATGGGTTTGGCGGCGCCAACAAGTAATATTTTCGGTACTGATATTTACGGTAATGGTATTAAATTCCCGGAATTGAATTTAAATAATTCCTTTGTATCCGCTCCGGCAGGTAATTATTTTTGTTATCATTGGTCTGTGGGGATTGATTATATCGGACCGAATGATGATTGGTGGATTTACCCCACATTATCTCCCGACAGCATATATCTCTGGGACAAATTCTATGAAAGCTATGGTTATACCAATGTAGGCGCAACTGCCGATAATGCCGCTATCGCATTATGGATGGGCAAATATTGGAGTATAATTGATGCTGATTCACTTAATACTATTAGTCATGCATCAGTAAGAAAAAATTCAGTAATACCAAAGCCTCACGGATTCGAATGGGAAAGCAAAATGGGCGGAGCCGAAAGAATTATGCATACAAGGGATGCTGTGGGTGGTAGTATATATGGAAGTATTATCCGTTATTATCGTCCAATATCTGGGACTGTCAATTATAGTCCACCGGCTATTTCCGCAAAACAGAAATCTTCTTTTTCCGCATCGGATTTGAACCGGGTTGCGACATTAAAAAACCAAATTCCCGTAGCCGTATTGTCCGGTTTTGAAGAAAAATACCTTGCGTGGGAAAAAACATGGAGCAGACCCGAAATAGTTATACATAGCAATCCTTATCGATACGCCGAATCAACCGAATATAAAGACTTGTTGGAATATGGCTTGAAATACGGGAAAGCGATATGGCCCCTGTTGTTTGAAAAGCTTACCCCAAAAGATATTTTTATTGTTAATCTGTTAAAAGATTTAACTTACGGTGGAAAACGAAGTTTTGGCAATGACATTACGCCGGTTCCCGAAAAGGGTAAACCTCTTCCATCTGCATACTCAATTTTGGTGGATTACTGTAAAGGACTATTGGCAAAAGAAGAGGGAAATATGCAGAATGCCATCCGGAATATTTCTGCTGCGGAAGAAGGAAATTTAGAAGTAAATATCAGCGTTAACGACCGGGAAATTCTGCTAAATCTATCTTCGATAATAGATGATAAAGCTTCTGTAACGATTTACAATGTTTTTGGAGGAGTTGAATATAATGCAAGTTATAGTCTGTCTAAAGGAAATCAAACACTCGCGATTAATGCTTCAAACTTTAAAAAGGGCATATATATTGTACAAATCACGATGGGAGGTAAAACCATATCACAAACAATTAGCATTTGATAATAGTATGGAATTAAAAAGATTTATAAGAAACGGAATTACGCTAATAATCATATTCGTTTTATTTAGCGTTAAATTATCAGCGCAAGATACAATAACATTTACTTGGCAAGCTAAAGGTGATAGAGCTTTAGGCATTGAAGCGACAGAGGATTTTACAGTAAACTGGGGTGATGGTACAATCGAAAAAAAAAACAGTACTTTTACTTTTTATCTATATCATACTTATACTACACAGAAAGAATATACTGTAACTATTGCTACTTCTACTTTAGATGGCCGGTTTACTACTTTTCATACCAGTCTGAGTGGTGCAACGTATTATCAAATAAGTAGTTTAACTTTAACCGGATGCCATGGTTTGCAGATATTAAGTTGCTGGAATAATCAATTAACTCATTTAGATTTAACCGGGTGCCCGGATTTACAGAGTATAGATTGCGAGAATAATCAATTAACCGGTTTGGATTTAACCGAATGCCCGGATTTACAGAGTATAGATTGCAGGAATAATCAATTAACCGGTTTAGATTTATCCGGATGCCGGGATTTACAGAGTATAGATTGCAGGAATAATCAATTAACTCGTTTAGATTTATCCGGCTGCCCAAATTTAACACACTTGGGTTGCTCCTATAATCAAATAACCGGTTTAGATTTATCCGGATGCCCGGATTTACAGAGTATAGATTGCGGGAGTAATCAATTAACTCATTTAGATTTAACCGGCTGCCCGAATTTACGGGGATTAAATTGCGGGAATAATCAATTAACTCATTTAGATTTATCCGGATGCCCAAATTTGCAGTATTTAGCCTGCAATAATAATCAATTAATCCATTTAGATTTAAACGAATGCCCATATTTACAGAGTATAGATTGCAATAATAATCAATTAACCCATTTAGATTTAACCGGCTGCCCAAATTTGCAGATATTAAATTTTGACCATAATCAATTGACAGAAATAGATTTAACCGGCTGCCCGAATTTACGGGGATTAAATTGCGGGAATAATCAACTTCAACTGTCCGATTTATTTGCAGCTCATTTATTAATAAACAATCCAAATGGAAAACGGTTAGGCACACAAAACCTGCAACCGCAAACCGCAATTCTCGGGGAAGCGCTTTTTTCGGAACAATCCGTGTTCAATGGAATATTTACAAACTATTCCGTAATCCGAAACGGCAATCCTGCTTCGGAAAGCGATTATACCGTAATTGACGGAAAACTTATCTTTAACGCCGTCGGTAAATATACGGTTACTATAACCAATGATGCAATAGTTTCAAATGAGAATGCTCCCGCCAAAGTAATAGTAGAAATTACCGTGGAAGAAGGTACGGGTATTGCAGAATATAAGCAAAACAATCTTACCGTTTATCCGAATCCGGCAACCGCCGAAATACATGTAAAACTCAACTCACACGAAACGGTAAATTACGCCATTTACAACCCAGCAGGGCAACCGGTTCTGCACGGCAGATTGCAGGGAGAGACAACGATAAACGTAGAATCTTTATCAAAAGGCGTATATTATATCAATTTCGATGGGGAAAGAAATACAACGGTAAGTTTTATAAAGAATTAGCGTAATGAATAAATTCATATATCTATTGTAATTTTATCAGATTAAACAACCTGTATTATCATGAAAAAAATAGTATTATTAAGCATAGCGCTGATAGCGGCAGGATTTTTCGCCGCCACTGCACAAGCGCAAGAGAGATTGCTGCGACCGAATGCAAGTTTTGAATATTCGAAATTTGAGAAATCGAAATTGCCGGCGCCGAAAAAAAACAAATTCCGGACAGGATTGGTGGGAGCCGGATTATGATTCAAATAATAATTTATTAATCGAACAAAATGTGAGGCCTCTGTTATCAAACAAACGCATTCAAGTTTTTTTATTCTAAATCCAATTCCATGTAATAGGGTTCAATAACTAAGGAAGTAACCCGTTTTTGGCAACCTCCTGCGGATTTCGACTGTCTATTAAAAAACAAATGATATACAGATGAAATAAATATGCAGAGATCATTTTAAATCCTTTCCAATCAAAACATTTTTTGTACTTTTGCATAGCGAATTTTTACACGATTTGCAGTGGACTGTTTATGTAAAAAATCATTAATTTTAATACAATAGTTATGAGTAATTCAAAAGAAAAACTATTTTCGGAATTTCCGCCGATTTCCACAGAACAGTGGATGAATCAGATAATAACTGATCTCAAGGGGGCGGATTTCGAAAAAAAATTAGTTTGGAAAACAAACGAAGGATTTGATGTCCGTCCGTTCTATCGTACGGAAAATATCCGAGATTTAAAAACAATCGAATCCCTGCCCGAGGAATTTCCTTATGTTCGCGGAACGAAAAAAGACAATGATTGGTTCGTTCGTCAAGATATTGAAGCGGACAATATTGCCGAAGCCAATGCGAAAGCCTTGACTCTTTTAAACAAGGGAGTAACCTCGTTGGGATTTGAAATTGCAAGAGAAAACGTGAGCAAAGAAACGATTGCTCTTCTTTTGAACGGAATTAATCCGGAAAAAACCGAATTGAATTTTACTACCTGCAGCTTACACTCTGTGCGGTTAATCCGTATTTTGGTTGATTATTTCAAGGAAAAGAATTATGATTTGACCGCTATTCGCGGTTCCGTCAATTTGGATTTTATCGGAAGAATACTAAGAAAAGGAGTGATTCGGGAAGAATGGATTGAACAAATGGTTGAAGCGGTCAATGCCGCCGCCGAATTGCGCTATTTCAAAACAATCGCTGTCAGCGCCTATTTGTTTAACAATGCCGGTTCGTTCATCACGCAGGAATTGGGATACGCTTTGGCTTGGGGAAACGAATTGCTGAGTCGCTTGGTTGAAGCCGGCGTTGACCCTGCTCTTGCCGCAAAAAAAATCAAATTTAATTTGGGTATCGGATCGAATTATTTCCTCGAAATTGCTAAATTCCGAGCAGGTCGTTGGTTATGGGCCGAAATCGTAAAAGCTTATCATCCGACTTGCCGTCATGATTGTCCGAACGAAGGTCCCAATAACGAATGCCGTTGTGCCGGAAAAATGAATATTTTTGCCCAAACTTCTTCATTCAATCAAACCGTTTTTGATCCCTACGTCAACCTGTTGCGCACGCAAACGGAAGCCATGTCGGCCGGTATTGCCGGCGTTGATTCGCTGCTGGTGACTCCGTTCGACGAATCATTCAAAACGCCGGATGAATTTTCGGAACGTATCGCCCGCAACCAACAATTGTTATTGAAAGAAGAATGTCATTTTAATAAAGTCGTTGACGCTTCCGGAGGTTCTTATTATATCGAGATACTTACCCAATCCATTGCGCGGGAAGCATGGAAAATTTTCCTCGAAGCGGAAGAAAAAGGTTTCTATGAATCGGTAAAAGCGGGAGAAATTCAAAAATCCGTTAATGCAAGCGCAGCAAAACGTTTCAAAGCCGTGGCGCAACGTCGCGAAATCCTTTTGGGAACCAATCAATACCCGAATTTTACGGAAAAAAGCGGCGTTAAAACCGCAAAAAAGGAACCGGTTGCCGGTTGCCATGAACCGGTTACCGAAATACTGAATACCAAACGTTTGGCTGAAGATTTCGAAGCATTGCGTTTAACTACCGAACATTCCGGAAAAGAAGTGAAAGCCTTCATGCTGACTATCGGCAATCTGGCGATGCGTTTGGCTCGTTCGCAATTTTCTTCCAACTTCTTGGCATGCGCCGGATACAAAATCATTGATAATCTCGGTTTCGAAACGGTAGCCGAAGGCGTGAAAGCCGCTCGAAAAGCCGGCGCCGATATTATCGTTCTCTGCTCAAGCGACGATGAATACATGACTTATGCTCCGGAAGCGTATCAACTGATCGGCGATAAAGAAATTCTGATTGTGGCAGGCGCTCCCGCTTGTATGGAAGAATTAAAAGCTCAAGGAATTACTAATTTTATTAACGTAAAGAGTAATGTATTGGAAACGTTACAGGATTTAAATGCTAAATTATTAAAATGAAACCGAATTTCAAAAACAT
>WRFZ01000038.1 GCA_009778655.1 Candidatus Azobacteroides sp. | reverse complement strand
ATTCCCTTGATTATCCTGCAACGAAAACTTTTTTCGAATTGCCTGTTTGTTCGTCTTTCGCCCGATCATATACAACAAGCATTGAGTACATTCAATCAGGTTTGGGAAGAAGTCAATCCGATTTATCCCGCCGACTATTCCTTTTTACAGGATGTTTATAATCGGGTATATAACAACGAACGGAACACCGAATACTTGGTTTTGTTATTTTCATTGCTGAGCCTGCTGATTGCCAATCTGGGATTAATCATTGTTATGGCTTACGTTATCAAACGGAAAACAAAAGAAATCGGTATCCGACGAATACACGGCGCTTCTTTTTGGAGCATTATAAAAATGCTGAACGGCGAGTTGATCATCCGCATAGGAATTGCTTTTCTGATTGCCGTTCCTGCCGCTTGGTACGTAATGAGCCGTTGGCTTGAAAATTTTGTCCGCAAAACCGCTTTGAACGGATGGATATTTATCTTTGCCGGATTATTTGTCCTCTTATTATCCGTTGCAGCCGTTTCATGGCAAAGTTGGCGAGCGGCGACAAGCAATCCGGCAAAAACGCTGAAAAGCGAGTAATTCTTTCTGCAAGCACTGAGCTATCCGGTAAGCATCTTTTACATCTCTCTTACGACCCGGCAACTGCTTGATAAGATAAGGATTCACCAATACCTGCTTAAAATCCGACTCCAATAATTAAAAAAACAAAGGTAATGAATTGTGCTTCGAGCGCCGTATGGTAAGCCGCTAAAGTTGCTGTGGCCTTGATTTTTATTTCTCCCGCTTGGAATTATCTGAAATTTCGTTTAATTTTGCGTATTACTAATGATTTAATTTTTAAAATTATGAAAAAAGTTGTTAATTTATTGTTATTTTGTACAGGATTATTCCTGTTAAGCTCGTGTGGAGGAAAAAATTACACACAAGACGCCAAAGGATATGCTGAATTACAGTCACAGTTACAATCTAAATTTGGTGCAGACGCATATTATACGGATATTCATATTGCCTATTCGAAATCAACAGGTAATATAGTTTCTGTCAGTGAAACGACAAATCCATCTTCATTGAAAATGAATGGTTGGATTTTTATGCAAGGCGTTTGGAAGCAAAATACGGATATAACTCTTGAGATCGAAGGCGGTAAGGCTGAAGATTTTATGTTTCAATTGGGCAAAGAGGTAGATCTTGCTAAGGTTGGCGGAATGATTGAAGCTTCTAAAAAGAAATTGGCAGAAGAAAAGAAAATGGAAAATACCGTTGCTGAAATAGTTGCTGTACAAATGCCTAAAAGTGGCGGTCAGCCTACTATATTCATATCTCTTGAACCAAAAAACGGCGGAACAAAGTTTTCTTTCTTTTATGATTCGGATGGGAATCTAAAGAATTTCAGCTATTAAAAAAACAGATTCGACACAGGCTCTTTTACCTGTGCCGAGTGAAAAATTTAATTAACGTCAGTTCGACCTAAGCGATTTTTTTAATAGCATCCATGTCAATGATTTCTATATTCAAAGTGGGTTTCTTTGGCGCAAGATTGTAAGCAATCAAACCGGCAACGGGATTTCCAATGAAATTGTTGAAGCATCGGTGGCGGATATGCTCAATCTGACAGCCGTTTTTTAATTTATAATTCCGGGATTTAACCCATCCCGGAATTATAAATTAAAATCTTTGTGTCATACTCTTATACTTGGTTGCAAATGTTATTTCGTGAATAGTAACGCTGTCTTCTATTTCAAATCCGATTACTTTTTTTTCGTTGGGTTTCAGTTCAAAATGGTGAATTTCATCTCTTTGTTCGCCATTTACATACATACTGATTTTTCCGGCATCCGTTATATTTCCTTTGTTGCGGACGCGCACCGAAGCCTGTTTCCGGTGGTCAATCGGATTTTCTTCTATTCCTACATACGAAATATCAAAATCGGCTGCAAAAGTATTCGGATAATCAATTGTTCCATTCACGCCTTCGCTGTCGTCTTTGAATCCTACACTGTCTTTAATCTTGTCCGCAGCAATATATGACGGACTTCTACCGCCCACCATCACTTTGAATATTCCCGGTTCAACTACTCGATCCATTTTATCATTTAACAGAGAAAATTGATAAGGAGTCAGTGTAAATTTTACTTGTCGCGATTCTCCGGGATTCAAGGTGATTCTCTCAAAATCTTTCAATTCCATCACTCGTGTTTTGACGCTTGCATACATATCAGTCAGATATAATTGCACCACTTCATCGCCTACCCTGTCGCCCGTATTTTTTACTTGAGCGCTGATAGACATCGAACCGTCGAAATTCACGCCGATCTTCAGATCGGAATAATTGAATTTGGTGTAACTTAATCCATAACCAAACGGATAGAGCGGATAATATTCCATATCAGCGTATTCGTAACGACGACCGGATGTTTTAAAATTGTAGTAAAGCGGCAATTGACCGACATGTCTCGGAAAGGTCATCGGCAAACGACCGGCGGGATTATAATCGCCGAAAAACACATCGGCGACAGCATAGCCTCCTTCTTGTCCCGGTAGCCAGGTTGCTAAAATTGCCCGGCAATGTTGCGAAGCATACAACAAGTTGTAAGGACGACCCGATTGCAATATCAATACCACCGGCTTTCCGGTTTCGCAAATCGCCTCCAATAGCTTTTGTTGATTGCCTTGCAATTCCAGCGTAGCCAGATCATGATTTTCACCCGAAGTTTGAATAATTCCATGGGCACTCTCGCTTGTTGAACAGTCGCCCAATACCAAAACTACGACATCGGCTTGTTTGGCAGCTTTCAGCGCTTTATCCGGTTCATAAGGTTGAGGAGAGACAAACTCGCAACCTTTTTCATAAATAACGCGAGTCTTATTGCTCACAGCCGCTTTTATTCCGGTCAGTACCGATTTCAATTGGCCATCCAACAATTTCGGAGTATAATCGCCGGGTTGCAGATCATCTGCACCCGGTCCGATTACGGCAATAGTTCCGACAGTTTTCGACAATGGAAGTATGTTTTCTTTATTTTCCAGCAGTACAATTGATTCACGCGCCGCTTGACGAGCCAAATTGCGATGTTCCGGCGAATTCCATCCGGGATAGATTTTATTCCAATCCAAAGGTTTGCACGGATTGTTTTCAAAAAGACCATTCCGAAACATCGTGCGAAGCACTGTACGGCAAACATTATTCAGATTTGCCATATTGATTTCGCCGTTATTAGCGGCGGCAATCACCTCTTTGCTACTATAAGTATCGCCACAGTTGGTCGCTATCCCTGCAGCTAACGCTTCATTTGCCGCTTCCGTAAGATTGATTGCGGTATAATGCTTTATAGAAGTCATATTTTCCAACGCTCCGCAATCGCTCACAATAAAACCGTCAAAGCCCCATTCTTCTCTTAAAATTCCTTGCAACAATTCTTTACTCTTGGCGACCGGAACACCTGAATAATCCGAATAAGCCATCATAATGGATTGGCAATGATAGTTTTCAATCACATGTCGAAAAGGTACTAAATGAATTTCTCGAATTTCGCGTTCCGACAATCCGATGTCATGCGAATCGCGTCCGCCCAATGTTGCACCGTGAACAGCAAAATGCTTGGGCGTAGTCATCAGTCCGCGGGACTGAAATCCTTTGATCCAAGCGCCTCCGATTTCCGAAACCAAGACCGGATCTTCGCCGTAAGTTTCCTCACAACGTCCCCAACGGGCATCTTGGGCTATATCCAATACCGGCGACCAAGCCTGTATCGCATTGGCGCTTTTGGTTTCATCGCCGATTGCTTCGGCAACTTCTTCTACTAATTTTTTATCCCAAGTGGCGCCCATTCCGATGGATTGAGGAAAAATGGTAGCGCCGCTTCCGTAAGAAAATCCGTGAATCGCTTCCACCTTTTTAATATCCGGAATACCCAAATGCGGAATGCCGGGTATTCCCCAGCCCTCACGCAGCAACTCCATTTTGTCGCCCGGAGTCATCACGGCCAACAGTAGTTCGACGCGTTTTTCCACAGGAAGAGCCGCATTCATCCACGGCTTTTCTCCTCCTGTATCAAGCTGGGGCGTATTCGGCAAAATTTTATCCTGTGCGGCAATTATTTCCGAAAAAATCAAGAGAACCAAGAGAGTCAAGAAGTTTAAAAGTTTTTGCATATTATATTTGATTATATCTGAATTTAATTTATATTAATACATTCTCTTATTCTCTATAAATTCTTTACAAAATGAATTACGGAACAACTATTTTGGATATATCGGAATAATTGTACTTCTGATATGTATCTTGTACACGGGAGCCTACTCTTACATAATAGGTACGCCCTGATAATAGCGGAAGTTTAGGTAGAACGTAAGTTGTGTTACCAATATTGTCCGACCAATTTGCATTGATTCCTACGGTATATTTGTCATCATTGTATGCATCAATTCGCGAACTTGCTCCGCAGAATTGGGAAAGACTAACGAATGGTCTAACTTCCAGCACTCTCGGTAAGTTTTGCGTAACAGGCGCTTTTAACTTACACGTAATCTGCAGGCTGTCGCCGGCTACTAAATTAAACGTTGCGTCTGTAATTTGGAGGTAAGGGGTTACCGTAAAGTTTTTAGATAACGCGCCGGAGAGTTTTACGCCTGTTTCCGCATCAACCGGCCAGAAAGGACCTCCGTAAGGCATCATATCGTAAGTTCCACTAAAGAGTTTAGTATCAGTGAATGTTCCGTCCTGCTTCACCGGAATATCCTGCGGTTGAGGGTTATTGCTCCAGCTTTTTTCCCATATTCTGATCTTGAAATCGTTCTGGCTGGTAATAAAATTATTGCCGGTAGATTGATCAATGAGGTTCCCCGTCATTTGAGCATCCGGCTCGTTATAATTGTCAATGCTTGTACAGGAAAACAGCGAAAGTAAAGCTAATACCGATAAATTATATAATATTCGTTTCATATCTGTTTTTTTTAATTATTAGTAAATAGGATTCTGAACAAGATTCGGATTATTATTCAGTTCACCCGTCGGTATTGATTCGTAGTACCATTTTACGTCAAAATCGTATGTTTTGTTGTACGTATTATATTCCCGGATGAAAATGTATTTATTTTCGTTATTAACTAAGTAAGGCATCATCCCGGTAGGTCTAAACTGCCTAAGCCCCATAGTCCACGTATTCCCGTCAAGTCTGACTTGGTCGGCAACGCGCCAACGACGAATATCCCACCAGCGATGATTTTCGAACAACAGTTCTCTTTCGCGTTCTTCCCGGATAAATTCCAGATTTTCATCCACTGCCGATCCGTTAGGGAAGCTATATACCGTGGCCGGAGATGCCTTTGGCGTCCATGCGGTAGCGCCTGCCCTGTTGCGTATCCGGGCTATCAGGTCGTATGCTTCTTGCATTTTGCCTAATTCATAAGCGGCTTCGGCTCTGTTGAGTAATATCTCGGCATAGCGGAACACCTTCCACGGATGGTAGCAGGCATTGGCGGCAGCAAGGGCTGGAGTCAAGTTATAATCCACATACTTGCGTACATACAGGCCTGTCATGGTTGTGTTTTCAACGCCTCCCCATGCTCCATGAGCGCCCGTTACCAACGTGTTGTCCGGCAACCAGTCGCCTTTACCCTTGAATGTTTCGTTTTTACCGCTTC
>WRFZ01000037.1 GCA_009778655.1 Candidatus Azobacteroides sp. | reverse complement strand
ATTTTGTTAAAATCGAAAATAACCGGGTGAAAAACTATCAAATGGTTGTTCCAACCACTTGGAATGCTTCGCCGCGCGACGAAAAAGGAAATCTTTCCCCGTTCGAAGCCTCTTTGATAGGAACGCCGGTTTATGATCCGAAAATTCCGCTCGAAATTCTCCGTACCATTCACTCGTTCGATCCTTGTCTGGCTTGCGCCGTTCATCTTTACGATGAAAAAGGAAGCTATGTTCATCAAACGGATACTTTTTAACTATTAAAACGATTGACGAATGAAAAATCGCAGCAGAAGATTAGTTGAAATGTATGTATGGGAATTGCCGGTGCGATTCTATCACTGGATAAATGCTTTATGTATTGTTATCCTCTGTGTTACCGGCTTTATCATAGCAAATCCGCCTGCCCTCATGAGCGGGAATGAAGCTTCTTTTGTCTATTGGTTCGGCAAAGTGCGTCTTATCCATTTCATTGCGGCTTTCGTATTCCTGTTTAATTTCATGTTTCGAATTTATTGGGGATTCGTAGGAAATCGCTTTTCAAGTTGGAAAAATTTTATTCCTTATCGCAAGTCGCAGTGGACAGAGCTTTTTGACGTAATCAAAGTTGATGTTTTGCAACTGAAGAAAAAACCGATCGAAAGCATCGGACACAACGCTTTAGCTTCTATCATTTATTTTTGTTTATTTTTAGCGTTTCTGTTACAATGTCTTACCGGTTTCGGTTTGTATGCCCAAATGAGCAAAGCGTTTTTACCCAAAATGTTTGCGTGGGTAGTTCCTTTGTTCGGCGGCGATCTGCAAGTTCGCTTCATCCATCATATTTTGATGTGGTTCTTTATTGTTTTCGCCATTGTTCATGTATATTTGGTATTTTATCATGATTACATTGAACGCAGAGGCGTTACTTCTTCCATGATAGGCGGTTGGAAGTTTATCGAAGAAGAAGTGGCCGCTCAAGAAGGGTATATTGAAAAGGATAAAGAAACCGTTGTAAAAACGTAGAAAGATTCGGAACATTTGTCGTTGCAAAGTGTTCCGCAGTGACAAATTTTATTAACCGTAGGTGGAGCGATAGCGTAACCTACGGTTAATTAATAAAAATAAAGTTTTATGAAAACGTTAATTCTCGGAGTTGGAAACCTTCTGTTGAAGGACGAAGGCATCGGCATACATGTGATACGTGAGTTGGAGAAAGAGAGCCTTCCGCCCGATGTCAGCTTGATGGATGGAGGAACGGGCGGACTTCATTTAATCAGCTGGTTGCAGGACTACGACCGTATCATTATGATTGATGCTACGCTTGATGATAATCCTCCCGGAACCATACGTTTGATTCAGCCCCGTTATGCTTCCGATTTTCCGATTTTGATGAGCGCTCACGAAATCGGATTGCGCGATATGATCGAAGCCATGAGCCTTACGGATAATTTACCCGAAATCCGGTTGATTGTGATTTCCGCAGCGAACATCAACGAAGTCGGAACCGACCTTTCACCGGAAATACAAGCGGTTCTTCCGGAAATCGTACAACTCATAAAGAAACAGTTGTAGAAACATTTAATGCTTTGGGCGCTGTTTTCCGGATCTTTAGTATTTTTGTTGGCGATAAGAAACCCGTATAGGGAAGAAGAAATTATTGCTGAATATTCGACCAAAGATGGCAGAAAAGTTGTTATAAAACAGACCATGATTTATGAAAATAAAACTCAGATTAATCGTATAAAATGGCATTATTTTATAAATGGAAAATTTGATTCTATTCAAAATATGGATATGCGACTGTTTTTTCCGAAAGAATTAGATGCATATTTAAGTATTTATGGATTTAAAATTATTAATAAATTCGGTGGATTTAACGAAGAAATATTTGAAAACAAATCAGAGAAACAAATATTTGTATGCAAAAAAATGAACGACAGCTAATAAGTAAGAATCTGATACGTACGCCTACTAATGTTATGTCATTAGTAATATATCGCTTTCGCTTTATCTGTAGTAAAGTTACGCAGTGACGATACTTTGTTAACCGTAGATTGAAATCTACGGAAAAACTGAATTATTCCTTCAATTGCCCGTCTTTCCATTTCTCTTTTCTGACAAGTTTCCCGTCTTCATCAAAATAATTCCAAGTTCCGGTTTTTCGATTGTTCTTGAATTTACCGTTGACTTGTAACTTACCGTCCGGATAAAATGCTTGATATTTGCCGTTCTTTATGCCTTTTGAAATCTCGGATTTACTCTTTATATTTCCATCTTCATAAAATTCGGTATATACATTTTTCCCGAATTTCTCCAGATAAAAACGCTCCAAATTCTGCAAGGTATCTTCTCTTTCGGCGAAATTGACCGTTTCCGTTTCCATATCCTCATCCTCCGTTTCTTCTCCCGGAATGTCAAATTCTCCGAACCAGCGGGTATCAAACATCTCGTTTTCTCCGGTCAACTGAAATCCGGTCTGAGGAAAACAGAGTACAAAATTTTGATTATCTTGAAGACCGCTCCAATTCGCCGGAGAAACCAAGTCCCGAGCCAACGGAAAGAATTTTTTGGTATTGGTATAAACAAAAACAGAGGACTTGCTGTTGAACTCTTTTATGAATCGTTTGAAATCGTTGTCCTTTTCCAATGTTTGTCCCATCCGGTAATCTTCAATCATGGAAAGCAAAGTGGCCGTACTGTTGCTGAAAACGGCATAATCGTCAATAATCGTATAATAAGGCTTATTCAGTTTATCGAACATTTTACCAAATAGCAAACGAAAGAAACCTTTCATCTCTAAGAAATGAATACCGTATCCTTCATATTCGATGGTTTTAAATTTGACCGGCGTATTTTTTCGAATCGCTTCTTCAATGAAATTCAAGTTTTTTATTGCGTCGTTTTTGTTTTTCATTTTTATAACAACGACAAATTCATTTTGCCTGTCCAACGATCCCGGCGTATGCTGTGCAAAAGCGACCTCGCCGTCCATCCAACTCAGAAAATTTTTACGAATATCAATTTTCAGTTTCTTTTCGATCAAATCCCAATTCTTTTTAAATGTATCGTATGCTTCCTTGTCTTTTTCCAATACACTTTCCACATTCCGGATAAATTGAACCGGATCGTCAAAACCCATATCTGCATAAAATGCTGTACGAACGGATAATACTTTCTGCGCAGTGATCGGCCGACTTCCGGAACGCAACAATGCAGGGAGATAACTGTCGTCCGTCGAATCGTTCAAACCGGTATATCCTTTCAGAGAGAGCCTGTCGTCGGATGCCATGAATTGAAGTCCCGAATAGCTGAGCGGACGATAGATATTGTTGATGTCCGGATCGGAAATCCCGGTGAGCATGGTTAAGTAACTGTCTAAGTTTCTGTAATTGATATATATTTTACACAATCCTCCATTCGGAACTTTTTGTTCCACATCCAAATAGTATAAATCGCGTCCGATAAAAGGATCGTCTTTTTCCGTAATAGACTTTTCCACCAACAACCCGGTATAGGAGCATATCAAATGGTTTCCGACAATGGCCAAATACAAAGTGGTACGTTCGATCGGATCGTATAATTCATAGACCGATTCTCCTTTGAATTTTCGTTGAGTCACTTGGAAATCACCGGCTTTAAACAAGATTTCCAATTGATTTTTCAAGCTTTCCAACTTGGATGCTTTTTTTACATCCACAACAAAAAGGTAATCATAATCCGATTTTCGAGTTACATGCGCGGAGATAAGCAGGTTGCGTTTTCCCAACAGATCCAATAACGTTTTGTTGGCTTGCAGGATGGAATCCGTTTTATCGGCCAGCCGGTCAATTTCTTCCATCTTCTGCTGTTCTCTAAGATATTGCCACGGCTTGCTTTTCGTAAATTTATGCCAATTATTAATCGGATCATCCGTCTCCAAAATATAAATCGCATCTTTGGGAATCAAGTAAATTTGCCGTAAAAAATTGTCGGGTCGTAAATAGATATTATATACGATATAAGCGGCAAATGCAAGTACCGCAATTAAAAGGGTTCCGAAGACAATCGTTTTCGTTCGCTTTTTTTTAACGGGACGGTCGCTGTTATTCTCCATTATTCAGCCTCTGAATTTAAGAGCAATATTTACTAATGGTTTCATCCAAAACGGTTCCATTCTTTTTCTGACCATTTTGAGCGATTGTATAATGGGGATATGTTGGGGACATTTCTTTTCACAGGTTCCGCATTCCTGACAATTGCTTGCGACATATTTTTTTCCCGTCAGCGACCCCGTGCTTGTTATATATTGTTGCATACCGGTAACCATTCCAACGGTATAGGACGCATTATAAGCCGAAAAACAACCCGGAATATTCACGTTGTGCGGGCAGGGCATGCAATAGTTACACCCGGTGCAGGGTATTTTGTAAGTGTCATTGATTTCTTTGATTATCGAATCGAATATTTTATTCTCTTCCGGCGTTAACATATTGGGGACGGCATCTTTGGCGGTTTCAAGATTTTCTTCCAATTGCGCCATTTCATTCATGCCGGATAAAACGACGGTCACTTCTTTTTGATTCCAAAGCCAACGCAAGCCCCATGCCGCCGGCGACAATGAACCGTTCGCCGATTGAAATAGTTCAACGGCTTTTTGTGGCAATCCGGTTGCAAGTTTTCCGCCCAGCAACGGTTCCATAATAATCACGGGAAGACCTTTTTCCGCCGCTTTTTTCAACCCGTTCATACCCGCTTGATAATTGATGTTTATATAATTGTACTGCATCTGACAAAAATCCCATTCATAAGTATCCAAAAGTTTCAGAAATTCGTCGTGAACCCCGTGAAAAGAAAATCCGACATTTTTGATTTGACCCGATTCTTTTTTCTCTTTAATCCACTTTTCAATGCCCAAGTCGCAAAGCGTTTTCCATAAATGGGTATCACACAGATTATGCATAAGATAATAATCAATATAATCGGTATGTAATCGTTCCAGTTGAGTTTTGAACAATAAATCAAAATCTTCATATTTTCTGCACTTGCCGAGCGGCAGTTTGGTTGCGAGAAAAATCTTGTCCCGTAAATTGTTCTTGGCAAGGATTTGTCCTACAGCATCCTCGCTTCCGCCGTAAACGTATGCGGTATCAAAATAATTGATGCCCTCTTGAACCGCTTTTACTATCAATTGTTCCGCTCGGTTGATGTCAATTTGATTCCGGTTTTTGATAAAGCGCATACACCCGAATCCCATGATTGACAATTTATTTCCTGATTTTAAATCCGTACGATATTGCATATTCTTTCCTCCTTTTATTTTATAGCCATTATTATACCCGGTTATACTTTTACATTACCAAACAAAAAATGCAGGTAAACTTTATAAGGCAAAATTACGGAAATTATCACAAACAGCGCGTAATTTTGCGTCAAATATTTTTTATTCTTATTTGTCAACATAAGTAGGTAGTCGTAAAAATAGAAATTATGAATGTATATGAATGTAATTGAAGTAAATCATTTAATCAAACGTTATAAAGGGGCGAAAACGCCGGCGGTGGACAATATCGGTTTTGCTGTGGAGAAGGGCGAACTTTTTGCTTTTCTCGGACCTAACGGCGCGGGGAAAACCACAACCA
>WRFZ01000036.1 GCA_009778655.1 Candidatus Azobacteroides sp. | reverse complement strand
CGTCCGACCACACGCCCCCCAGACGCGTACTCTAACCGGGCTGAGCTACACCCCGCACTTTTTTGAGATTGCAAAGTTACTATAAATTTTTGAATTGCGCAATCATATTTTTGATGTTCCCTGTAAATATTCTTGATTACTCGTTAATTATCTCTAACAGCATCCTTATCCCATTGTTGCAAGCCCTTAATATGTTGCTTTCGCGATTTTGCGAAAAATGATACAATTGCGATTGCACTTTGCCTTTATAAGATACGGCAATCCAAACGGTTCCTACGGGTTTTTCGGGCGTCCCTCCGTCGGGGCCGGCAATTCCGGAAACGGCAATGATGCAATCCGTATTAAAAATTCGATAAGCGCCGACAACCATCGCTTCAACGACTTGTCGGCTGACAGATCCGTATTCTGACAAATAAGAGGATTCTACACCCAATACCTGTTGTTTTATTTCGTTGGAATAACATACGATTCCTCCTTTGAAATAGGTTGAACAGCCCGGAATAGCCGTGAATAAACTTGCTAATTTTCCTCCGGTACAACTCTCGGCAAGAGCCAGCGTCAATTTTTTTTCTCTTAACCGGTTATCCAATATATTTTCCAAGTTTTCGTCAATTTCGGAAACGATGTCATCGCCCAAGCAAGCGAGTAATTTTTCCCGTTGCTCTTCCATTTGTCCGGAAAGCGTTCCCGAATCGGTTCCGGTACCGGACAGTCGCAAGCGAATCAATCCCGAAGTAGGTAAATAAGCTAATTTGATAAACGGAGGCAATTCGTTTTCGAATGTTTCCAAACGAATAGCTAAGAGCGATTCCGAATAATTTTTCACCCAAAACGTTCGAAAAAGAATGGTGTCGGCCGGATGAAAAAAAGCGCGTAATCGGGGAAGAATTTCTTCTTGCATAGCCCATTTCATCTCATAAGGTACGCCCGGCATCGAAACCAGAATTTTCCCATTTGTTTCGAACCATGTAATAGGCGCCGTTCCCATTCGATTCTGAATAACCGTACAGTTTCGCGGAACATATGCTTGACTTCGAGTTAATTCATTAAGGTCTTTTCCTAATCCACGAATAACCGTTGCGATGGTTTCAAGGGTTTTCTCATCAAAAACCAACGAAGTGTTGAAAAATTTACAAAGCGTTTTCTTGGTTATATCGTCTTTGGTCGGGCCTATACCTCCGGTAACCAGTACGACTTGCGCCCGTTCCAACGCTTTTTCGAAAGCTTCCAATATATCGCTCTCGTTATCGCCGACCGTTGTTTTATATCGGACATCAAAACCTATTGCATTCAATTCGTGGGACATCCACGGAGAATTGGTATCAATCACTTGTCCGATCAGTAATTCGTCTCCGATAGTTATTATTTCAACTGTGTTCATTTTTTTCTGTTATTTGCAGGTTTCTTTTTTGAAAAACTCGCGGAAGATATTTTTTTCTTTGATGTATTATCTTCAATAACCGTCCCTTCGGAAACCGCTTTTTTCTTTTCCTTCCATCCTTTGTATGCGAACCAAAATCCGACAATAATGAACGGAATACTTAATAATTGCCCCATATCCAACCCAACGGACTGTATCATGCTATTTTCAAAACTTTCTTGAACATTTTTAAAGTATTCGATGAAAAAACGGGAAAGAAAAATCCCGATTAAGAATACGCCGAAAATCAATCCTTCATACTTATAATCTTTATTTTTCCAATACATATGCAAGCAAACGAGAGCAGTCAGAATATAGCAAGCGGCTTCGTAAAGTTGGGTCGGATGAGACGGAACGGAATAAACGGGAGCATATCCGTTCAACCACGAAGGAATGTTTTCAATAAAGCGGAATCCCCACGGAAGGTTAGTGGCGTGTCCGTAAACTTCATGATTCATCAGGTTACCGAATCGAATCAACGCCGCTACAAATCCCACCGGTACAACCAAGCGGTCGAGAGTCCATAGCATACTTCGATGAGTCACGGCTTTGGAATAAATCCAAATAGCTATAATAATTCCCAAAGTACCTCCGTGACTGGCTAATCCTCCTTCCCGGACATTAAGAATTTCCAAGGGATGTGAGAAATAATAACTCGGATTGTAAAATAAGACATGTCCTAATCGAGCGCCTACGACAGTGGCAATGATGACGAAAAAAAACAATTTATCGTACCAATCGTCTTTCAGTTGCTCGTGTTTCCAAATTTTTTGAACAATCCACAAACCGATCATAAATCCGAGTACAAAAGCGATTCCGTACCAACGAATTTCTCCTACAAGCGGAAGATTAAATGCTACAGGACTGACATTCCAAGTAATAAAAGCTGATAACATTGTTATTTTGTTTTCTGATAATTGTATTCGCGATACAAAAGTATATATAAAGGAAGAATAAACAAAAATATTCGGAAAATAACTTTTAAAAGCAAAAAAGAGACTGCCTTTTTGCGACAGTCTCTTTTTGATTATAATCAGTAAGTAACTGTGTTATCAATACAACACTTTGATAATCTTATTGTCGGATTTCACAAGATATACGCCGCGAACAATCAAGTTTACATTTTCTTCGCCGCTTACTGCTGTGTTTTGGTAAACAAGCGCTCCGGAGGCGTTATATACACTCCATGATTGTCCGACAGTGAGGCCGCTGACATACAACGTTCCGTTTTGTATTCGGGCTTCCAAGCCTTTTACATGAGGGTTGTCAATTCCCGTATCTGCCGTATAGGCGGTGGCTACAATTACGCCCGATATTTCAGTTGTCGTCAATGAAGCTGTGCCGATAGTCAATATGACGGTGAACTTGAATGAGCCGTTCGTTCCTGCCGGATTCGCTTCGGTTCCGGCAACAGCCGGAGTAACGGCGGTTATCGTTATATCTTCATACCATATACCATGCAACTGATTCGGTACATTAAGGATATCAACCAACCAAGTTTTGATCTCCGCTTCGGTATTTGCAACAGCTTGAGCAACCGAATAGGAAGCGTTTTCAATAACTGTTTTTTCTTCTTCAACGGCTTCCGCATCAAGAGTTTCCTGCGTCTTTCGGAAGGTAGCGGTTACCGTTACATCGTAGGCCGGCATCGAGAAAATGTAGGTGTAGTCCGAATTGTAAAGCGTTACGGTTACATCCGGTTCGTCGGTCTTGTAAGCCGAAATTGAAGCAAGTTCATAGCCTTGTTCGGGTGTAAAAGACAATATAACGGTCTCGCCTTCTTCGTAAACGTATTTTTCAGATGCAACTTGGCCGTTGTCGAATGTTCCGATACTGACATTGTATAGAGTCGTCGGTTGCGGATTGTCATTGTCATAGGTCAAGTTCAGTGTGCCGGTTAGCAAATAGCCGTCTAAACCGGTAGGCGATGTGAAGGTCGAAGTAACTGCTGTGTTGCTGTTGCTCGTCAGAACACCATTGGAGTATGATAAGTCGGGATTGTCGAAAGTAACCCCGTCGTCGAACAGAATATTGGCGGTGTAATTGCTGCCGTCGCCGGTCATAGCAAGATTGACTATTTGGTCATTACCATCGAAACGATCACTATCAAAAAAGGCGGAAGGTCCGGACAAATCTAAAAAAGTCAGATGATTACCGAAGCAAAAGAACTCATACAAATCGGAAAGCATTGATACATCAAGCTCCTTCAAATTATTACCGGAGCAAAAAAGTTCATATATCTTGGTAAGCTTCGATACATCCAGCGAAGTCAGATCGTTGTAGGAGCAATCAAGTGAAGTCAAATTAATAAACCCCGACACATCAAACGAAGCCAATTTATTGTTGGCGTAAAGAAGTTCTTCCAGCTCGGTACACCCAGACAAATCAAGTGAAGTCAGATCGTTGTCGCTGCAATCAAGCGCCCACAAATTAGGACATCTCGACATATCAAGCGAAGTAAGGTTGTTGCCGGCGCATTCAAGCACCGTCAAATTAGGACATCCCGACATATCAAGCGAAGTAAGGTTGTTATCGGCACATCTGAATTCTTGCAAATTAGTAAATTCCGACATATCAAGTGAAGTTAAACCAATGGAGGCGCAGTAAAACGTTTGCAAATCGGTACAGCCCGACAAATTCCATGAAATACCATTATTATAGGATACGTCAAGATATTTCAAACCCGTTAATTCAGACAAATTCAGCATCCCGGTCAGCGATTGATTCGAAATATAAAGGCCGGTAATACGTTTGTTGTTGTCAACATCGTATGACCAATAGATACCTGTCCAGTCGTCCGGAACGGAACTTCCGTCGGCAGGGTCGGCTTTTGTCCATTGCAAGCCGTTATTGTCAATAATGTTGTTGATAACGGCAATATCGCCGGAGTTATAAGTTTGGGCAAACGTCGTTAGCGGCGCAAGGCAGGCAAAAATTACCGGAACCATGATTTTCAGTTTACTCATACGTTCCGTAGTGTTTAAAGTAAGTTTTAAGTTCATATAAAATTATTTTTTAAGGTGAATAATTCAAACTGTTTTGTCTCGAATTGGTTTTATTTTGGTTTTATTAAGGAGTTCCATATAATTCGGTATTCTTTATTCCAAGCCGTTTATTTTTTTCAGATATTCGATTTCCTTTTTAGAAATGTTTTCCTGTTCGCCTTTATCGTAGATAGTCAAAAGATAAATATCGGTATCTGTTACAGATAGTAATACAGTACACGTAATGACTCTTGCTCCGCCGCTTTTGCCCTTGTTTTTAGAAGCAATCGCCATACGAACTTTTCGGGTGTTGTCGTCCAATTTATCACCTATTTCGGGATTTGCAAGCAAATCACCGATTAAAATTTCATAATCATTTTCCAATGAGCGATACTTCTTTGAAAGCCTTTTGAAATTGTTTTCAAAATCCTTGGTAGTTATTATTTGGTAATTCATTTTTCGTTACGTAACTCTTCAAGAAATTCCTGCGCCGTTTTTTTCTTTTTTTTGCCGTCCATCATCAAGCGTACATCTGCAAATGCACGGTCGAGGCTTTCATACAAATTATATTCGGGTTCCGCCTTTGACCTTTTGACTTTTACAAAGGGCAGCGTGCGGGCATACGCGACGAACCTCTTCGCTTGCGGGCTGTTGTCTTCGATAATTACCGTTGTCATATCTTTACGTTTTTTGAATTACGCTGCAAATATACGAAATCAATTACGAATTACGATAACCGCGTAATTTTTAATTTGCATATTAAGCGAAAAATATATATTTTTACCACTTAATTTATAAATCAAATGCTATTATGAAACAATTGCTGTTATTGATCGTTGCGGTAGGTATCATACCGTGTGTATTGTTTGCACAAACGGAAGAAAACCGAATCGAATCCGACTTGCCGATAAGAGGTTTGGCTATTGCTGCTCCTTCCGTTAACGGAGTGGATTTATTTCTGAAATTTATTGAAGAAGAACTGGCTCCGGCACATTTTAATTTGCTTATTTTAAGAGTAGATTGGAATTACGCTTATGAAACGCATCCCGAATTGAGAGATGATAA
>WRFZ01000035.1 GCA_009778655.1 Candidatus Azobacteroides sp. | reverse complement strand
GTTAGTGATTCTTGAATTGGAAGCAACATTTGGCGGAGGAGAAATCAAATGCTATGAATAATCCTTTTCTGAATACCTTGCAATTACGCCTTTTGTATATCAGCATTTGGGTAATGATTATCATTGCCCAAATGGGGATGACCTATTATTATTTTGGACAAATCGTACTGCCCGAAATTTTTGATTCCATTTTGTGTAATGTCTTACAAGCGGCATGTATTCTCGGTATGTGGCACCCTATCCGGTATTACAGAAATATAAAGAACGTACCGCTATTTTTGTTATTCCATTTCATCTTATTTGTAATTTCAGGGATCATTTGGATCGGATTAGGTTATTGTCTTACTCAATACGTTATTTTATCAAACAATGTTTTATATACTCCTTATTTTATAGCCATACTTCCTGTCCGGGTAGCAACCGGCATCCTTATTTATATCATTTTCGTTTTAATTTATTATCTCTTGATGAGTCATAACGAACTTAAAGCGCAAAAACAAAGAATAGAAGAAAAATCGGTCGCAACCTCTCCTGTTCCGATAGAAAAACTTTCCCGTATAATCGTTAAAAAAAATGCGGAATTTCATTGCATTCTCATAAATCAAATACGCTATATTGAAGCAAACGGCGATTATGTCTTGATATACACCGATACAAATAAATATTTGAAAGACCAAACGATGAAATATTGGGAAACGCATCTTCCCGACGATTGCTTTGTCCGCATTCATCGTTCGTTTATCGTCAATATCGAAACGATTGCTAAAATCGAATTGTACGAAAAAGAAACTTACAAAGTACACTTAAAAAACGGCGACATCTTGAAAGCCAGCAGTTCCGGTTATAAATTACTGAGACAAAAGATGAACTTATGAATCGTAACCCCAAAAAGGCCGTAAAATCCGAGTCATCTGCGCATTTGTTTTTAAGAAAGCCGCTTTCTTTCTTGTTCTATACAAAGTCGAACGAAATCCGATCCAGAAAAGCGACCGTTTTGTGAATTTCCTTATACATGATTACATCATCTTTGATAAACGGCACTTCTTTTCGGTACTCGGCTAAAAAGTTTTCCAATACGGGAGAGGTTTTCAGCGGCCGACGGAAATCAATTCCTTGGGCGGCGTTCATCAATTCGATAGCATAAATATGATCCAAATTATTCAATATCCGGAACAATTTGGTTGCCGCATTCGCGCCCATGCTTACATGGTCTTCTTGTCCGTTGGAGGAAACAATGGAATCGCCGGAGGCTGCATAACAATACATTTTGTTCTGACTGACCATCGAAGCCGCAGCATATTGCGGAATCATGAAACCGGAATTAACGCCCGGATTAGCCACCAAAAACTCCGGTAAACCGCGCAATCCCATAATCAATTGGGATACGCGTCGTTCTGAAATATTGCCTAATTCCGCCAAAGCAATCGCCAGAAAGTCGAAAGCAATAGCTAACGGTTGTCCGTGGAAATTTCCTCCGGACAAAATCCGATCTTCATCGGGAAAGATGGTCGGATTGTCGGTTACCGAATTAATTTCGGTTAACAGAACTTGAGCCACGTATCGAATGGCGTCTTTGGTTGCCCCATGCACCTGCGGAATGCATCGGAACGAATAAGGATCTTGGAGATGTCCTTTTTCTTGAGCAATCAATTCACTGTCTTTCAATAATTTTCGGATTCTTTCGCCGGTTTCGATTTGGCCCGGATGTGGGCGCATTTGTTGGATGCAATCCAAGAAAGGATCAATCAAACCGTTAAAAGCCTCCAAGGATAAGGCGGCGATTAAGTCTGCTTTCTTGGTAAATTCCATTGCTTTGATCAGCGCATAAACGCCGTTGGCGCTCATAAATTGCGTCCCGTTCAAGAGAGCCAAACCTTCTTTGCTCATCAATCGAACCGGTTTCCACCCGAATTCCTGCAAAACGCTCATGGCTTCCCGTCTTTTTCCTTGATAATACACGTCGCCGGCGCCGATCAACGGAAGAAAAAGATTGGCAAGCGGAGCCAAATCTCCCGAAGCGCCCAAAGAACCTCGATCATAAACAATCGGCATGACGTCGTTGTTATACAAGTCCAAAATACGTTGAACTGTAATCACTTGAACACCGCTGTATCCCAACGAAAGGGCATGCGCCTTCAACAACATCATCAGTTTGATAATAACCGGCGGAATTTCTTCACCTACGCTGCATGCATGGGATTTTACCAAATTTTCTTGCAGAAGACTCAATTGATCGGGAGAAATCGTTATGTTGCATAACGAACCGAAACCGGTAGTAATGCCGTACATGGGTTCTTCCGAGTCCTGTATTTTTTTATCGAGATAGTCGCGACACTTTTTAATTCGTTCGACGGCTTCCGGAGCCAAATTCAATTTCAAATTGTTATTGATAATATTTTCGAGTATTTCGAAAGTCAACGGACCGCTTCCGATTTGATATACATTGTTCATGGTAACAGGAGATTAATTAAAGTATTGTTTTTATCCATTCCAACATTCGGGTTTCTTTCTCGATAGCGCTTTTTTCCAAGCGATCGGCTTCTCTTTTCAGATTTTCGACAAAATCCGTATCTCGGATGGAAGAAATATTAATTCGTACATTAAGCAAAGCGCCTAAAACGGCGGTTCGTGCGCACATCATGGCGACGCATGCATCGGTGACAGCATTCCGATTTCCCGTTTTAGCAACGATGCGAATGAAATCCATTATTTTACATGCTTTCTGTGCTACTCGCAGCGGAACTTCGGATGCAATTTTTGTAGCTTCTTGAATTTTCAACGTCCGTACCGCTTTTTCTTCTTCGGTTTCTTTGGGTAACTGAAATGCCGAAAAAACCGCATCGTAAGCGTCCGAATCCTTGTCAATATATTGAGTAAGTTCGTCCAAATACGAATTGAAAACGGCGGCCATCTCTTTCATGTTTTCTTCCACATCGGCGTATTTTTTCTTTCCGATGGTCAGTTGAGCCACCATTTGGCCCAATGCAGCGCTTAGCGATCCGCACAAAGCCGATACGCTTCCGCCTCCCGGAACCGGATCATCTCCGGCGGTGACTAATAAAAATTCTTTTACGGATAATTCGGATAATTGTTTCATTGATTCAGTGAATTATTTTTTCTACTATATTGATCCCTGCATGATAGGGTAAAAATTTGTAACTCGGATATTCCAATAGAATAACATCTCCTTTTTTCCCGACATCAATACTTCCGAGAAATTCGGCTTTTCCCAAAGCTGCCGCCGCATTAATCGTCAAAGCCGTTACCGCTTCTTCCGGAGACATTTTCATATAGATACAAGCCAAAGCAATCGTCAGCGGAATCGAATAGGAAAAACAACTTCCCGGATTGAAATCCGTAGCCAGAGCAACGGCGCAACCCGAGTCAATCATCGCTCTTCCTCGCGCGTAATCCTCTTTTAAAGAAAACGCCGTACAAGGCAATAAAGTTGCTACGGTATCGCTTTTTGACAAAGCTTTGATTCCTTTGTCGGAAACATGCAATAAATGATCAGCCGATAATGCGCCCATTGCTACGGCTAATTCCGCGCCGCCGGTATCAACCATTTCATCGGCATGCAGCTTGAGATTGAATTTCATTTTCTTCGCTTCCGACAAGAAACGTTCGGATTCATTGATGCCGAATACGCCTTTTTCGCAAAAAATATCGCAACATTCGGCTAAATTTTCTTCCCGGATAGCCGGCAGCATTTCTTGAATCATGAAATCAATATAGGATTTTTCCGTATATCCTTCCGGAACGGCATGCGCTCCCAGATAAGTCGGGACAATATTCATTCGATGTTCTTGCTGTAATCGCTTCATCACCCGAAGTTGTTTGAGTTCCGTTTCTTTATCCAACCCGTAACCGCTTTTGCTTTCTATGGTGGTTACGCCCATTGCTTGCATTTTATTCAAACGGGATAAGGCTATTGCGCATAATTCCTCTAAAGAAGCTTTTCCGGTGGCTTTGACGGTGTTATAAATACCGCCGCCGCTTTGTAAAACAGACAAATAATCGTCGCCGCGCAAGCGTTGATAAAATTCTTCTTCACGATAACCTCCGAAAACGAAATGCGTATGGGAATCAATAAATCCGGGAAGAACCGCTTTACCTGTCGCATCAATCGTTTCGTAATCTTTTTCATGATCTAAAGGCAAATGATCGGTAACCGGGCCGACGTATGTAATGATTCCGGCGGTAATGACAACGGCTGCATTTTCGATAATACCTAAATCGGACATTTCTTTTCCGTGTTTGGCGGAGAAACCGGAGCAGGTAGCCAATTGAGTAATATTATCAATAATGTAATTATTATTCATTCCGATAAATATGTTTCCAAAATTTGCTTCGTGGAAAATCCTTCTAACCCCAAGTAATAAGAAGCGGTGTCAACAACTGCTTGCAAAGGAACCAAACCGATCAATTCACAACCGGCTACGGAAACTCCATAGCGTTGCGCTTCGAAGCGAATCATTTCTACGGCTTGATAAATGCTTGTCTTGGTATAATCCGTCAAATTCATGGAGACTTGCATCAATCCTTGATCTTTCAAATCCACGCCCATCGCTTTACAAAAACGCAATCCGCCTCCGATGAAACGTACTTTTTTGGCAATTTTATCGGCAATTTCAAAACGAGTGGTATGCAGATTCACATTAAAAGCAATCAGAGGCATGCGGGCGCCTACTACGGAAGCTCCTGCGGTCGGATGAGGTTCTTCCGGTCCCAAATCCGGCTTCCATTCCGGCAGTTTCATCTTTTCAACTAAACCTTCAAATTCACCTTTGCGGATGGCAGCCAAATTTTGACGATATTCCGCCGAAGCGGATTTTTCGTAGAAATAAACCGGCAGGTTGTATTTTTCCGCGAGTATTTTACCGACTTCTTTCGCCAAAGCATCCGCTTCGCCAATGGTCATGCCTTTGATCGGAATGAACGGGATTACGTCCGCAGCGCCCAAACGGGGATGTTGTCCTTCGTGCTTCGTCAAATCAATGATTTCAATAGCAACTCCGACAGCTTCAATGATACTGTTCTTTATTGCTTCCGGTTCGCCGATTACGGTAACAACCATTCGATTATGGTCTTTATCGTTACTGTAATCCAATAACTTAACGTTTTCTTTGGCACGGAAAACGTTTGCAATGCGTTCTACTTTTTCTAAAATGCGTCCTTCACTGAAGTTCGGGACGCATTCGACGATTTTATCCATTTATTTCTTTTTATTCAATGTTTCAATCCGTTTTTTCAGATCGGGATGACTTGAAAATAATTTTTGATATTTACTGTTTTCGGGCGTACCGGCTTCTTC
>WRFZ01000034.1 GCA_009778655.1 Candidatus Azobacteroides sp. | reverse complement strand
AAAATAAAAATCTGTAGGACACACCCGCCACCCGAATAATCGTTCTTATCTCATTCTAACAAGAAGTTTGTGGTGTGAGTTGTGAAAGTTGGGTTAACGTTTAACTTTTAGTTTTTAGTTTTTTAAATTACCTTTGTATATAAAATTTATGCGTCTTATTTTTATTGATTATTTATGCGAATCAGAATATGTATTCTAATGCTTTTCTCAATCGTCTTTTCGGTTAAGGGAAACCCGTCCGAAAAGATGGACTTGGATTCGCTTGATTATTATCTTACCAAACAACCTGACTTCGACCAAATGAAAGAAAACCGCATTGGCAATTTAAAAATTGAAATAGAAAAACATTCCAGTGATTTACATACGCTTTATTTTTTATACGCTAATTTGTATAAAGAATATCAATCATATATCTACGACTCGGCGTATGTATGCGTAAAGAAATTGTTGGATATATCTCAACTCTTGAACGACCATGATAAAATAAACTCTTCGGCGGTGAAAATGGTTTTTTGTTATTTATCGTCCGGCATGTTCAAGGAAGCATTCGACAGTATGGATTCCATTCGGATAAAAGATTGCAGTGATGCAACGAAGATTGATTATTATACTTGTAATGCCCGACTTTATTACGATTTAGCCGATTATAACAACAATTCCGATTTCCGGAAAACATACGAAGCGACAGGTAACCGTATAATCGATTCTGCCCTTGTCTTACTACCAATCGAATCGCCTCGGTTTTGGGCTTCCTTAGGATTAAAACGCATGAAATCGAATGACAATCGCGGGGCACTCGACGCTTTTCATAAAATGATTGATATGCGGGATTATTCTGAACACGATTTTGCTATTGCTACTTCCAGTATTGCCTATCTTTTAAGCTTAGAAGGCAAGAGGAAAGAGGCTAAACAATATCTGATTCAAGCTGCTATTTCGGATATCAAATCTTCGACCAAAGAAACAGTTGCGCTTCGCAACTTGGCTCAAATGCTTTATGTGGAGGGCGATATTGGCCATGCCGTTGTTTATATCCGTCATGCTTTGACTGACGCTTCTTTCTACAATGCCCGGCATCGGCAATTGGAAATAGGATATATTCTTCCGATTATTGAAGGAGAACGAATCAATACCATCGAAAAACAGAAAGACCGCATCACGCTGTTTTTCTATTTTATATCGGTTTTAGTTGTTTTATTGCTTGTTGCACTTTACATCATCTGGAAATCGCTGAGACGTTTGAATCAAGCAAAGCAAGCCATACAGGAAGCCAACGACACACTGATGGTTGTTAATAACCGCCTAAGCGAAGCCAATAAAATTAAAGACGAATACATCGGGTATTTTTTCAATCAAAATTCAGAATTTATTGAAAAAATGGAATCTTTTCAGAAATGGGTGAACCGGAAAGTTTTAGCCAAACAATATGAAGATTTGATGAACATTCCACTGCCGCTAAATGCGCAGAAGGAAAGGGAAAATCTCTATATTCATTTCGACCAGATTTTTCTGAAGCTATTTCCTGACTTCGTGAATAAATTCAATGAACTACTGAAACCTGGAGAACAAATCCGGCTGAAAAAAGACGAATTGCTTTCACCCGAGTTGCGGATTTATGCGCTTATGCGGTTAGGCATTAACGATAATGAAAAAATTGCTTCATTTTTGGACTATTCCGTCAATACGATTTACACCTACAAAACCAAAATAAAAACAAAAGCCTTGGTTTCAAGCGAAGAGTTTAAACAGAAAATTATGGAAATAAAATCTATATAAGCTCCATAAGCTCCGGTTGGAATCTGTAATGCTGGCATCCAATTTCAAATGCACTTCATCGAAACACTTATTATCGTTTTTTTCATATTTAATCTATATTTTTCCCTCTCAGTTGTTTTTATATTTTATTACCATTCAATAGACTAATTGCCTTTCGACAGAAAAATAATCTATATTTCGTATCAATTATTTTTGGATAAAAAGGGGAAGCATTACATTTGTCACAATTATTTGATGTTTCACTTTAATTTTATATTTATGAAAAAATCAAAGTACTTTCTTGGATGCCTTCTCTTGTTTTTAGCGATGCTTCCTTTTACAGGATGCGAACCGAAAACCGACGATGGCGCCTACACTGATCCAATAACACTTTACGAAAAGATTGGCGGTAAATGGATTCTTTCCGGCATTACGCAAGTGGATGAAACGGCTAAAGCAATGAACATTTCTCCTTCTGAAATGAATCTTACTGATCAGTTTGATTTCACGACATTTGCTATCGATTTAACAGTCGATACCGGAAATCAACCAACTTCTTATCAAGTATCTGGAACTGCTCCCGAGCTATTTCCCAATCAAGGGTATTGGAATTTAGACACGTCTTTTTCTTATGCCAATGCGACTCCGCCAACAATCAATTTGTATTCCGATGCCGGCAAGACAAATTTGATTGCTCAGCTGAGTATTACTTCCATCCCCGGCGCTACAAAAGGAATGGTCATAAAATTGACTCGTTCTAGTGAAGGGGTTCCATTTGTGTCCTATGTTTATACATTAACAACTGCTAATTGATTATATACTTATGAAGAAACTGATAGTTTTTATAGGAATTATCGCAGGACTGCAAACGACTTTGTTCGGCGCGGATATTATCCCAGACCGTCAATGGACCGTTCCTGCCAAATACACTTTTGATGAACCAGTCACCTGGTATTTTGATTTTGCCAGCGCGACTGCGCTTCCCGCTGGCGGCGATTTATTTTTATGGATATGGGTACCTGTAAATCCGATTCCAGATGCTACTCCAGATAATCTCAATAAAACCAAATTGCAATACAATGGCGACAGAATTTGGAGCATTACTTTTACGCCTACCGAGTTTTTTAATATGACATCCGCAGATATAGCGGCCAATTCAGAAACTAATTTTTACTTCTTATTGCGGTCATTGGATTTTGATACCTATCATACCGGTACGCTGTCGTTTCCAAAAATTGATTATGTCGCTGAATTTGTGGCGAGTAATAAAGTAATGGATTATGCGCCGGCTGATTTTCAAATAGGCTCCATGCTTACGATTTTTTTCAATTCGAATCTGGTGGAAGGTTTTAATCCCGTTCCGTCAACCGTTCACATGCACGGGGGATTAAACGATTGGGATGTTATTCAAGGTTTCGATGCATGGATACCTGAAACGAGAGTAAAAACCCAATTCAGGGATTTAGGAAACGGGATTTATAAGAAAGATTTTGTACCGCAAACCTATTTTGGAGTAGATGAAGATTATGAGATGGAAAATATCGTCTTTGTCGTTGCCAAGTATAATGGTAATGATGCTGCTCCGGATTGGGCGGGCGCTTCTCCCGATTTTAAGATTATTGCTCCGGGGATACCGATTCCTCCGCCTCCCAGCCTTTCGTTTTTTCCGCTTAAAGTAAGCCAGAATGATATTCTTACAATTACCCGGCTCAACAACGATCGTGGACAAATACTGTCTTATACGATTATAGGCGGAAGCAAAACCCTGTCGGGAAATATGGAAGGCAGTATGAGCAGTCAACGGGTGATTATTAATTTAGCAAGTGAATTGAAAGGAATAAATGCCTCTAAATTGACTGTTGTGATTAAAGATCAGAATAATAAGGTCATATATGATGGAGATATTGCATTAATGAGCGTTGATAATCCTACTAAATGAAACAACAATGAAAGTAACTAAAATAATAAAACAAGCTTTATGGGTGATGCTAATCAATTTATTCTGCATTACTACGGCTTATGCCCAACAACAAATAACAGTCAATGGGACCGTTGTTGATGAAAACAAACAACCGCTGAGCGGATTATTGGTTACGACCGAATCCACGCAGCAGGGCAGTGTGACCGATGTAAATGGACGTTTTACATTGAATGTACAAGAAGGAGAGCCGTTGATTTTTTCTTTTCTCGGATATAAAACCATCAAAGAGCCGGCGCAACAGGTTATGAATGTCCAAATGGAAATAAGCGCCGTGGGTTTGGATGAAATTACGATTGTCGGCATCGGCTACGGTACGATGCGCAAATCGGATTTAACGGGAGCGATTACATCCGTTTCCTCGGATAATCTCAAAAAGGGAGTCATTACATCGGCTGAACAATTGTTGCAAGGAAAAGTAGCCGGTTTAACAGTTGTTCAACCTTCGGGCGACCCGACCCAAGGTGCTTCCCTTCGTCTTCGAGGCGGTACGTCGCTTTCGGCAAGCAACAGTCCGCTGATTGTGGTGGACGGAATACCCGGCGTTGATATGAATACGGTTCAATCGAATGAAATTGTTTCTATTGATATATTGAAAGACGCCTCTGCCGCTGCTATTTTCGGTTCACGCGGCGCTAACGGAGTCGTTATTGTTACCACGAATCGCGAAAAAGCCGGTCGCCAAATATCTTACAGCGGTTATGTCGCAGTGTCTAATGCAGCCAAAAACATTGACTTGCTTTCAGCAAACCAATGGCGGACATATGTGCGTGATAATCAAATTGCCGGAGCCGTCGATTATGGAGGCAACACTGATTGGCAAGACGAAATTCAACGAATAGCTGTTTCGCAAAATCATACCCTCTCGTTCTCCAATGGAGGAGAACACAGCGGTTTTCATACAACGGTCAGTTACCAGAATACGGAAGGAATCATCAAAACAAGTTCTTTGAGCCGTTTAGCAGGTAGTCTGGTCGGGTATCAGTACGGATTGAATAACCGGTTGAGATTAGAAACCGGCATTCACGCCAATACAGACAAATATCATCCGGTTGATTTAAGTATTTACGAAAGAGCTTACCGGTTGAATCCAACGCTTCCTGTGAAGCAAAACGGTGAATTCACCCAAATCGGTGGAACGAACAATAACAATCCTGTTGAAATTCTGGAACACCGGAAAGACGACGAATCCCGCACCCGGCTATTGTCTTACGCCAAAGCGGAATTAACCATTATTGAAGGATTGAAAGCTTCCGCGAACGCTTCATACGAATACAATACCCAACAAGGACGCTACTATCAAACAACAGACTATTATATGGATTTGGCGTCGAAAGGATATGGAAGACGTACTTTGGCAGACTATACCAACTATCAGTTGGAAAGTTATCTGACTTACGATAAAACGTTTCAAAAGGTTCATCGCTTAAATTTGATGGCAGGTTATTCTTATCTTAAAAACAGCTATGAAGGATTCGGCTCCGAAAGAAGAGGATTTGATACGGATTTATTTACCTATAATAATTTAGCTTCCGGCAGCGATTATCGTGCAGGAGACGTAT
>WRFZ01000033.1 GCA_009778655.1 Candidatus Azobacteroides sp. | reverse complement strand
TCTTCTTGTTACTTGCGAAAATCATCAAATTATCAACGGATTAGGGTCGGCAGTGGCAGAAGTCCTTTCTGAAAATAATCCTACCTTACTGAAACGGATAGGGGTTGAAGATGAGTTTGGAGAAGTTGGAAAAATGGATTATTTGTTGGAACGATTTCAACTATCCGCCAATCATATTGTAACAAAAGTGAAAAATATACTAAAATAATAAACCCAATGAAAAAAATAGTTATCGGAAGCACCCGCGCAGGGTTAACATTAAAGAAAGATTTAATCGCACATCTCGAAAGTAAAGGATTTCAAGTCGATGATGTAGGTATGAAAGAAGACGGGGAATTTGTTCCTTATCACAAGGCGGCGGCGGCGGTAGCCGGCGCCGTATCGAAGAAGAAATACGACAAAGGCGTGATTATTTGCGGGACAGGTGCAGGCAGTACTATCGTTGCCGCCAAATTCAAAGGCGTTTATCCAGTCCATGTGGTTAATACTTACATGGCGCAGCAAGCCAAAGCGGTCAATGATTGCAACGTGCTTGTGTTCGGCGAATGGCTCTCTCCCGCCAAACATGCTTGCCTAATGCTTGATGCGTGGCTTGCCGCCGAATTTACCGAAGGGAATACCGACGACTGGAAAATATTTCTGAAGAATTGCGTGAAAGAAATCGGGGAAATGGAAAAGGAAAATTTTAAATAAAAGGAAACATGTTCGAACAGGTTATTACAACTACTAAAATCATTAAGACTGACTGGTTGACCGCTCATAATCTGGACAATCTTATTTTTTACTGCGGAGGAACGGAAGCCAATGCTTGTATCATTATGGATAATAATCCGTTACCTCCACGCGACCGGATGTTGAAAGAACTTCGTAAAATCCGCATGTTAGAAGTATTAAATAAGGTGTTTCCCGACCCGAAAATAGACGACATCATGTCTATGGTGAACGAGTTGAAAGGAAAAGCGATCAACGCGGTCATCGGTATTGGCGGCGGCAGTTCGATGGATTCGGCAAAGGCGGTAGCGATAGTTTTGAGTAATGGCGGCGATTTGGACGATTACTTGGGAGCGGAAGCAAGCCGGAAAATTGAAAAGCGGGATGTGAAACTGATTCTGATCCCGACCACTGCCGGAACCGGTTCGGAAGTAACCAAAGTAGGAGTCTATACTTCGCGAAACGGAAGAAAATATACTTTGGGAAATCCGCTCTTACAAGCCGATGCGGCGGTTTTGGTCACCGAATACGTGCTGGGACTTCCGCCAGCGATTACGGCGGCAACCGCCTTTGACGCTCTTTCACACGCATTGGAAACGCTTTGGAACCGGAATGCAACACCGCTGACCAATCGTATGGCTGTCGAAAGCGCCATACATATTTTGAAATGGATGGAACCGGCTTACGACAGTTCGTTAAAAGGAACGCCGGAAGGTCGCGCCGAAATGCTTGAAGGCGCTTGCATGGCAGGTACGGCTTTCAGCATAACCGGGACAGCTGCCGTTCATGCCCTGTCGTTTATTCTTTCCGAAGAATGGCACGTTCCGCATGGAGTAGCCTGCGCTTTCACGCTGGAAGATATTTTCCGGCTAAATCTCAGTGATGCGAAAACCCGGCAGGGATTGGCGAAAATCGCCAAAGCTCTGTTTGACAATGAAGATGAAGATAAACTGATTGCTGCGTTGTTGGACCGGATAATTACTTTGAAGAAAAAGTTCGGATTACCTTTTACTTTCAAAGATTTGAAAATTGAACTTAAAGAAAACCGGATAGGAGAACTTTTTGATAAATCATTGGATGATCCGAAGATGAAAAACAACATCGTTCCGGTTGATAGCAAAATTGTTTTTGATTTGATTAAAAGCAAAATATAGATGTCGATATTAGAAATATTGATCTTAGTTGGTCTGGTCGTTTTTATCACCCATACGCTGGAAGCGATAACCGGTTTCGGGTGTACGGTGTTGGCTTTGCCTTTAGTGATCTTCCTGATGAAAGATCTGGAAAAGGCAAAAATCGTCCTGACCATCATCGCTTGGATATTGGCCGTTTATTTTGTCATTACCAAATTTAAATACATCAACCGGAAACAGTTTGGAATCATTATCCTGTTTGCAGGCATCGGTTTGCCGATAGGAATGTATATATTTAAAAGCTTGGATGCAGTCATTTTGGTAAAAATACTGGGTTACTTTATTATTCTGTCGGCTATCATCCAATTGTATAAAATCTTCGTGCCGTCGTCCGGATCAAGTAATCTACCGGAGTATGCCGGGTATGCTTTTCTTCTTACCGGAGGAATCGTGCATGGAGCTTTTGCCGCAGGCGGACCTTTGATCGTTTTGTATTCTTCCCGGAAACTTCCCGATAAAGGACAGTTTCGCGCTACGATGTGCCTTTTGTGGACAATATTAAACACGATATTAATGGTCCAGTATTTTCTTGAGAAAAAAATGACGATCGAAATCGGACAAGATGTCTTATTCCTGCTTCCGTTTCTGATTGCCGGAATTTTTGTCGGTGAAGTTATTCATAAGAAAGTCAGTGAAATTCTTTTCAAGAAAATTGTATTTATTTCTCTACTCTTGGTAGGGATAACTATGGTTATTTAAAATTAACTTTACAAAAATATAACAAATGGAACGAAGAAATTTTATCAAAGGCGTTGTTAGCGGCATTGCTATGGCAGGGATGGGAGGAACAGCGGCTTTTGCCGCTGCCGATACAGTATCGCAAAACGTTTCGAATAAAGCGAAATTTACGTTGAAATATGCTCCTCCCTTGGGAATGTTTAAAGAAAATGCGGGGAAAGATCCGATAGACAATCTTAAATTCATAGCCGATCAAGGTTTTCGCGGGGCTTATGACCTGGGTTTAATCGACCGTCCGCCCGAAGATCAAGAAAAAATTGCCAATGAAGCGCAACGATTGGGTTTGGAAATGGGACAGTTTTCACTGAAAACATGGGGAGTATCATTTGTTCAAAATGACAAGGAAACTCAAGATGCCATGAAAGCGAAAATGCTTGCTGGATTGGAAATTCAAAAACGCACCGGCATCAACAAAACGCTGATTGTATTGGGAAATGCTGATCCGAAATTGCATCCCGAATACCAAACGGCTAATATAATCGAGAATTTGCGGATATGTTGCGACATAGTCGGGGAGGCCGGATTGATGTTGTTAATGGAACCTTTGAATACATTAATCAACCATCCCGGTCTGTTTCTTAACCGTACTACGCAGGCAAAATTGATTTGCGTAGCAGTCAATCATCCTTGTTGCAAAATGGTGGACGACTTGTATCACCAACAAATAACCGAAGGAAATCTGATTAATAATTTGGAAATGTGTTGGGATTATATCGGTGCGATTCATATCGGCGATAATCCGGGGCGCAATGAGCCGACGACGGGTGAAATCAATTTCAAAAATATTTTTCAATATTTGTACAATAAGAAATACAACGAGGTCATACCTCTTGAGCATGGACAAAGCAAACCCGGAAAAGAAGGCGAATTGGCGATTATTCGAGCTTATCGAGAAGTGGATCCGGGGTAAGGAATTAAGAATTAAGAATTAAGAATTATAAATTATGAATTATGAGAAGTAAAATTATTTTAAATAAAAACATTATGGATAGAAGACAATTTATTAAGAGTGCGGCAATCACGACGGCGATGATTGTCGGTGGAGTAAACGCGACAACAAGCTTTGCCGCATCTTTGACAAAATCTACTCCAAAGATTCGCTGGTCGATGGGATGGATATTGTGGCGCGACTATAAAGGCAGTGCAATTCCACTTTCCGAAGCGGTACAAAACTTGTCGGATTTAGGTCTCGACGGTATCGAATTTTCTCCAAGAAAAGACGAACTTGCAAAATTCGGGTTTACCCGCGAAAGTTTCAGGGATTTGTTAGCTGAAAAAAAACTTTTACTTTCAGGCAATTATTTTGGAGGCGATTTTCATAATCCGCAAAAACACGACGAAATTTTGGAGGCTTTTAAAAATACCGTGGAAAATGTAAAGTTTTACGGCGCTAAAAACATAATTATTGGTCCTCCGGGACGCGGCAACTGGAGCGATGGGCAACATGCGGCAAGTCAAGACAATATTCTGGTAGTTGATAAAATTAAGGCAATGGCGCCTTTCTTGAATGAGTTAGGCAAAATAGCCATGGATTCGGGAGTAGAAATCGGGCTTCATCCGCATTTAAACACTATCGTGGAATCTCCGGCCGAAATAGACTTGATTATGAGTCTTACCGATCCGAAATATGTAGGCATGGCTCCCGATACCGGACATATTCAATTGGGCGGCGGAAATCCTTTGGAAATCATTAAGAAATACAAAGAGCGGATAAATTATTTCCACTTGAAAGATGTTAAAGGCGTATTCAACCGTCCTAATTTTGAACCCAATATTACGGAAATGGGACAAGGCGAAGTGGATTTCCCAAGCATAATGAAGTTTTTGAAAAAAATCAAATTCACGGGCTGGCTCAATGTCGAACAGGATTTCACAACGATGACGCCTTACGAATCGGCTGCCGAAAGCATGAAATACCTCACGGGAAAAATGAAACCAATTTATACTTAGTTGATTATTTTATTATTTGTAAAAACGGTAAATCATGAATAAAAATACAATAAGCAGGAGAGATTTTCTTTCGGCTACGGCATTAGCCGGGATAGGAAGTACGTTGAGTGTGAGCGGTCTATTCTCATCTTGTGGAAAAATCGGAAAATCATCTTCTAAATTGATTCCCTTAATTCCCGAGACAGAATGGAATATTCCGGCTTCTTTACCGGATAAAGCTAAGACCGGCGCACTAAAAGCCGGACTTATCGGATGCGGCAATCGCGGTACAGGCGCTATACAAAACCTGTTGACCGCAGCGCCTGATGTTTCCATTGTAGCCATGGGCGATCTATTTCAAGACCGGTTGGATGAATCGCGTAAAATCTTGAAAGAAAAGTTTAATCAGCAGATTCCCGACGAAAAATGTTTTGTCGGTTTCGACAGTTATGAAAAAGTAATTGCGGCAGGCGTTGATTTGGCGCTTTTAGCGACGCCTCCCGCTTTTAGGCCTATACACTTCAAAGCTGTTGTGGAAGCCGGTAAACATGCTTTCTTAGAAAAACCGGTAGCAGTCGATCCGGAAGGCGTACGGTCGGTGATAGCTACATCCAAACAAGCCTTCGCAAAAGGATTGGTAGTCGCTACCGGCACGCAACGCCATCATCAAAGAAAGTATATTGAAGG
>WRFZ01000032.1 GCA_009778655.1 Candidatus Azobacteroides sp. | reverse complement strand
CTTTCCGACCAGTACATTTGCATTTCGACAAGAAACTGCCGCCCGTCGGAGTCGGTGCAACGCACATCAACAATGGAGAGACGAAGTATTTCGAGTTCGGGCAACAATTCACCCATTTGATACTCAATATTAATAATCGGTTTGTCAAGTGGCAACAAACTGTTGAGTAGGCTCATGCAAAGATTTTTGTGCTCGCCGAAAACTCGCTTGAACGTCAAATCATTTTTGGGGTCAAGGTAACGTGCCATACTATTTTAGGTTTTAATTTGTAAATTATCCATACAAAGATACCGTTTTTTTGCGAAAAAGCAACTATTAATTTATATAACTTAATAACGAAAATTATTATACTTTTATCATATATAAATAAACTCTAAAGATACTTTCCTGTATTTTATATAAATTTCATAAAGAATATTCGATATTATTATTTTAGAATACTTGAAAGAATCAGTCTTTCTTATTTATTTTCAATAACTCTTTTGCATTTTCAACAGCGGCGGACGTTAATTTTGCTCCGCTCAGTAATTGAGCGATTTCCTTAATACGTTCTTCATAAGACAGCCGGCGGATACGGGTTTCGGCCAAATTGTTGTTTTCTTCTTTGTAAACAAGATATTGCGTTTCTCCTTTAGCGATGATTTGCGGTAAATGACTGATTGCGATTACTTGCATGGTTTCTCCCATTTGGTGCATGATATCGCCCATTTTATCGGCTATTTCACCGGAAACGCCGGTATCTATTTCATCGAAAATAATGGTCGGAAGCGCCATTGCACCTGCAATTAACGATTTAATTCCCAGCATTAAACGGGAGATTTCACCGCCGGAAGCCGTTTGAGCAACCGGTTTCAATTCCAAGTTTTTGTTTGCGGAAAACAAATAGGTGATTTGATCTCGGCCGTTAGAATCAAACGATTCTTTCCGCTTGATTTCGACTGTGAACCGGATATTCGGCATCCCTAACAGGCTGACTGTTTTGACCAATTGCTTTTCGAGCGTTTGAGCGGCTTCATTCCGGGTTTGCGAAAGCTTTTCGGCAGTCGCCGTTATTCTGTCGTGTAATTGAGCCGATTTTTTTCCCAATTGTTCCAATGCTTCGCCGGAATGATCTATTTCCAGAATTTGTTTATTCAGATTATCTCGTAATTCTATTAAATCCTCTACCGAATCCAACCGATGTTTTTGTTGCAACGAGTAGAGGATATTGAGACGGTCGTTGATTTCTTGTAAACGTTCGGGATTAAACTCCAGATTTTCCTGCCGAGCGTGAATATCCGTCGCCAAATCTTTCAAATCGAGATAAGCCGTTTCAATTCGTTCTACCATCGGTTCCAAAGCGGAATATACTTTTTGTAAAGATTGCATCTGCTTAAGCGATTCTTTTAAGGCGGGAACAATTCCGGTCATTTCGGATGAGAAAAACTGCTCCAATCGGAAAAGTCCGTTTTTTATTTCTTCCACATGCGAGAGCGTTTCCGATTCCTGCTCCAATAAATCCTGTTCTCCGGTTTGCAAACGAGCTTCTTCCAACTGATTGAATTGAAACCGCAAGTAGTCTTCTTCTGTTTTGCGGGTATTTATATTTTCCTTTAATTCATTAATTTCTTTTTCAATGCGGATGTATTCCCGATAAGTCGAGAGGTATTCGTTTTTCACTTCCCTGTTTTTAGCTAAAACGTCTAACACTTGCATTTGAAATTGGTTATCCGCCAGCAACAGATTTTGATGCTGCGAATGAATATCAATCAAAAAAGCGCCTAATTCTTTTAAGTCGTTCAAGCCGACCGGGCTGTCATTGATGAAAGTGCGCGAGTTTCCGGATGCCCGGATTTCACGCCGCAGAATGCACTGACGGGCATCGTATTCCCATCCTTTTTCGGAAAAAAGCGAATCCAGTTGATAGGAAGATATATCGAATACGCCTTCTATCACGCAGCGATCTTCGTTTTGCTTGATGGATTTAGCGTCGGCGCGTTGACCCAGAATCAGGGATAAAGCGCCTAATAAAATGGATTTACCGGCTCCCGTTTCGCCGGTGATGACGGAAAATCCCGAAGGAAAACTGATTTCCAACTTGGATATTAATGCGTAATTTTGAATAACAAGTGTTTGAAGCATCGGGATAAATCGTTATTTTTTCAATGGTTCCAGTTGTGTTGAAGAGGCCGGAAAAACGTTTCGCAATAAATCGTAAAGGGATTGTTTTTCTTCCGCATTCGCTTTACTTGCGATGGAGACTATTTCGTCTAATTTGCAATCGGAAAATATTTGAAGAAGAATTTCCGAATTTCGGACGTTTCGGATGTCTTTCAATACCGGTAAAGCATTTAGGAGCGTAGTTCGTCCCCGGTCGGGATTTGCCGCCATTTCATCCAAACTTTTTCGATGATAGGTGTACCACATTTCCCGAAAAGGTTTTACGGATTCATCTGTAAAAGCGTTGATAATTGACGAGCGACTCTTTCTGTCGTCAAAAGCCGACCAACCGATCCAATTTGGATTGGATTGCGCTTGCATAGCGATAGACAGCGCTTGACGATAAAAAATGCTTCCGCCCATCGGCGAAAAACTGTCAAAATCCAAGGCCAAAATCAAATTGCAATAAAATGCGATTATGGCTACAAGGTTATTGTCAATCGAAGTTTGAACAATTTCGAGCGGAGCATTTTCGGTATATTCAAATTCGACTTTTGTGTCGCGATAATTTAAAACAGAAGTCAAATAAGTTGAATTATATACCGGGCGGCGCGCTTGAACGAATAATTCCGCTTTGAATGAAGTTTCCGTCGTTTGTTCCATTATGGTCAGCGAAAAAGTGCAATCAATTCGTTCGTTAGGCGCAAAAGTTGCATTACTCCATTGAGTCCCGGTGATAAACTGATTCAACGACCGTTGCATCGTATAAAAAACATTCTTGTTGGTACTCTGAATCCGGTCGCTGTTCACGGTAACAATGGCGTTCAATTCCTGCGCTTGCAGCCGAACCCCGGAAACAAGCAACAAGATGAGTATGTACAAATAGTTTCGCATATTTCGAAATAGTTAGTTACTTCCAAAAACCGTATAAAACATCAACGATATCTTCGGCTACCTCGCACTTGGGTTTCAGCGGAAAATCCGTATTTTCTCCCTTTGCCGTCAGAATCCGTATTTTATTTGTATCGGTTTGAAATCCGGCGCCCGGATCGCGTAACGAATTGACAACAATAAAGTCCAAGCGTTTCTTTTGCAGCTTTCCGAGAGCGTTTTGCATTTCGTTTTCGGTTTCGAGGGCAAAACCTGCCAAAATTTGATCGGCTCTTTTAATTTCCCCCAGCTTCGCTGCGATGTCCGGATTCGGAATCAAATTAATTTTCAACGATTCATCGGTTCGTTTGAGTTTTTCCGCAGAATAATTGGCCGGTTTGTAATCGGCAACCGCAGCGCACAATATTCCGGCATCTGCGTGCGGAAAAATCCGCAAAGTTTCATCCATCATTTCATCGGCTGAATTAACGTCAATTCTCCGAATATTCGGATGATGAATTTTCAATTGTACCGGTCCGGCAATCAGAAACACTTCGGCGCCGCGTCCGGCGCATGATTCCGCCAAAGCAAATCCCATTTTTCCGGAAGAATAATTACCTATATAACGTATCGGATCTAACTTTTCATACGTTGGACCTGCCGTGATTAACACTTTTTTTTGCGAAAGTTGATTTTGACGCTTGAAGAAGGCTTCTATGCACTCAACAATTTTATCCGGCTCTTCCATTCTTCCTTTTCCTTCCAATCGGCTTGCCAACATGCCTTCGGTCGGTTCGATGATTCGGTTTCCGTAGGATTCCAATTTTTCCAAATTGGCCCGCGTCGAAGGATGAGCGTACATATCCAAATCCATGGCAGGTGCGATAAAAATCGGAGCTTTCATGGATAGATACGTAGTAATTAATAAATTATCGGCAATTCCGTTGGCCATTTTGCCGATAGTGGAAGCCGTTGCCGGAGCAATCATCATCAAGTCCGCCCAAAGTCCCAGATCCACATGGCTGTGCCAAATTCCGTCGTTTGCGGTAAAAAATTCACCGAGAACCGGTTTTTGCGTCAAAGCAGACAAGGTGACCGGCGTGATAAATTCTTTTCCCGTAGGAGTAATAACTACTTGCACCTCAGCGCCCTTTTTAATCAATAAACGGCAGAGATAGGCCGCTTTATACGCTGCAATGCTACCGGTAATGCCTACGATAATTTTCTTTCCCTTCAACATACATCATTCGATAAAAATCGTTGCAAGTTAGCTATTTTTGGTCAATAAATCATCATTCTTTCTTATATTCCTCCATTAACCGTTTCAAAGTAACCGCATCGGATTCCGTTTGAGTATAGATAGCCGGATCGTAGTAACTTTTCAGAAATTGATCCGCACCGCTCCAAACCGTTGCAATGATTCCTTGGAAATGTTGCGCCATTTCCGGAGTGGAACTTTCTCTGAAACGAATCATGTCGTTCATTTGCCGGACAGCGATTTCCGGTTTTCGCCACGGACAGGTAGCGACATCAAATCCTTTCATTGCAAAATAAACGGCCGTTTGATCCGGACGTTCGTAATGCCAATCGCAAATAAATACATCTTTCGGTATCAGGTCAATAGCCCGATAAGTGTTATTCATGGCGGCTTCCCATTCACCGAGACCGGTCGTTTTTCCGTCAATCAGCCGATCGCCCCAGATCATTAAGCGACGGTTTTTTTGCGCCAAATGATTATGTATCGCCGTAACCTCTCCCGCAAACAATTCGGCTTTGTCGCGACCGCTGCAACGCGGACAATGCGAATCGCCGATATAAAATACTTCGTCCATACCGGCATGGAAAAGATCGGTTTCGAATACATCCGTCAACTCATCTATTAAGGCAAAAACGACAGAATGTACGTCCGGATGCAAAGGACAATAACTTTTGCAATATAAACCGTCGGGATTCGGCCATCCAGTGTAGTTTTTCGTATCAATCTGCGGCGTTTCGTCAAACTCCGGATAGACGCGCAGTAAATTGTATGTGGTTTTCGCCCACGACTGATGTCCTAAAAGATTAATCTGAGGGGCCAAACGAATACCGTACTTTTTACACGCATTTACGATTTTTTTTACATCGGATTTCGTTAAAGGATTATCATCTCTCAATTCGGGATGCGTTTCATAAGCGTAATTCCAATCTACTCTTAAAATAAGCAAATTAAAATGTGCCGGAGCCAGTTCTTCTTCAA
>WRFZ01000031.1 GCA_009778655.1 Candidatus Azobacteroides sp. | reverse complement strand
ATGTTAAGAAAAAAAAATATTGTCGTTTCAAAAAGAACGGCATTAAGTTTATCGATTACAAAGATCCCGAATTTTTAAAGAAATTTCTGAACGAACAAGGAAAAATTCTTCCGCGTCGAATTACAGGTACTTCTTTGAAGTTCCAACGCCGTATTGCACAAGCGGTAAAACGCGCTCGTCATTTGGCTTTGCTTCCGTATGTAACCGATTTAATGAAATAATAATAAGGAGGAGAATAACTATGCAAGTAATATTATTGGAAGATGTAGCCAATCTCGGTTATAAAGACGATGTCGTTACCGTTAAAAACGGTTTCGGAAGAAATTATCTGATTCCGCAAAAAAAAGCGGTTTTTGCTACCGAATCGGCTAAAAAAGTGTTAGCGGAAAATCTTCGCCAACGTGCTCACAAATTAGAAAAAATCAAAACAGATGCGCAAACGTTGGCTGCTAAATTGGAGGGTATGGCCTTGACTATCGGTGCAAAAACCAGTTCCACCGGAACTATTTTCGGTTCGGTTACCAACATCCAGATTGCCGACGAATTGGCAAAGAACGGATTTGAAATTGACCGCAAGACCATTCTTATTAAAGAACCGGTAAAAGAAATTGGTTCGTACAAAGCGGTAGTGAAACTTCATAAAGATATTTCTGTAGAAATACCGTTTGAAGTTATTTCCGAATAAATCGGGAAAAACGAATCATAAAGTTACCTTTGTGACAATATAGTAAATTTTTGATGTAGGAGGCTCGGTTTTATGGAGCTAAGTGTTTTGACGGCGATATCTCCCGCAGATGGCAGATACCGGGATAAAACAGATGATTTATCTGTTTATTTTTCGGAATATGCCCTGTTTAAATACAGGACTTTAGTTGAAATAGAATACTTTATTTCTCTTTGCGAATTACCTGTTCCCCAATTAGCCGCCATTAATACACCGGAAACAATCAGTATATTGCGAAAAATTTACCGGTCATTCTCGTTAGAAGATGCGTCGCGAATCAAAGCAATTGAAAAAACGACCAATCACGATGTTAAAGCGGTAGAATATTTTATAAAAGAGCTGTTTGACAAATTGCATTTGGAAAGCTTCAAGGAGTTTATTCATTTCGGATTGACTTCCCAAGACATTAATAATACGGCGATTCCTCTGTCAATTAAAGATGCTTTGGAAAATGTCTATTATCCCGGTTTGAATAATTTACTTGAAATTTTAAAGCAATATGCAACCGATTGGAAAGATATTCCCATGCTGGCGAGAACCCACGGACAACCGGCCTCTCCTACTCGATTGGGAAAAGAAATTCAAGTATTTATCAGTCGCTTGGAACAACAAATCCGACTACTGAAAGAAATACCTCTTTCTGCAAAATTCGGAGGAGCAACCGGAAATTACAATGCGCATCATGTTGCTTATCCGGCGATAGATTGGAAATTGTTCGGCGATAATTTTGTGAAAAAACTCGGTTTGGTACGCGAAGAATATACTACTCAAATATCTAATTACGATAATTTGAGCGCTTTATTCGACGCCTTGAAAAGAATAAATACCATATTGATTGATTTATCGCAGGATTTTTGGCTGTATATTTCGATGGAATATTTCAAACAGAAAATCAAACCGGGAGAAGTCGGATCTTCGGCTATGCCGCACAAAGTGAATCCCATTGATTTTGAAAATGCGGAAGGAAATCTGGGAATTGCAAACGCTCTTTGGGAACATTTATCGGCTAAATTGCCTGTTTCGCGTTTGCAGAGAGATTTAACGGATTCCACTGTATTGCGAAATGTCGGCGTTCCTTTTGCGCATAGTCTGATTTCTTTTCAAAGTCTCCAAAAAGGACTGAAAAAATTGTTACTGAATGAGCAAGCGATTCGAAATGATCTGGAGAATGCGTGGGCTGTTGTAGCCGAAGGCATTCAAACTATTTTGAGGCGGGAAGGCTATCCCGAACCGTATGAAACGCTGAAAGCGTTAACCCGTACCAATACAAACATTAACGAAAAATCAATAAAAGATTTTATAAGCACACTGAATATAAACAGCGAGATAAAAAAACAATTAAACACAATTACTCCTCAAAGCTATACCGGGATCTAATAAAAAGGAGAACGAAGCAACCGGGAGGTTGAAAATTAACAAACACATTAAAATTTCTCAAAGCATGACTACAGAAAATGATGAATGGACGCCGCGCAATCGTTATAACGAAAACGGGCAAAATGATGACGGACAGAAAGAAAAGAGGCCGTACCAATCTTACAATCGCACAAACTATGGAAATTCAGGCGGTAATTATCGGCAACCCGGCAGTTACGACCGGCAAGGAGGAAATTATAACCGACCGAAACCGACTTACGACCGCTCGAATACCGGCGGAAACTACAATCCCAAGGGAGCCGGTTACAATAACTCCCGTGGAGGAAACAACTATGATCGTCGTGAAAACGACTACAACTCTAATTATCAACGTCCTTCGTATGATAATTACTCTCGTTCGTACGACAATTCACAACGCCAGTATGACGGCAACAGAAAACCTAATTCAGCCGAAGATGCGACTGAGGGAAGGAAACGAAGACCTCGTGTCGGTGAAGTGCCGGTGCCGGTAAGAAATACCAATTATTATCCCGGTCCAAATCAAGGCGGAAATTATTATCGGGACAATCGAGATAATCGAGATAATAGGGATAATCGCTACAATCGAGACAATCGGGACAACCAAGGCGGATATCAAAAGCAACAGCGCCCTTACGCTAAGCCGATGAACCGAAATAATCAAGGAACTCGGAATGTCGCCTATAATCCGAATGCAAAATACGGTTTGAAAAAACAATTAAAGTACCGCGAAGAACATTTCGATTTGAATGAACCCATCCGATTGAATAAATACTTATCCAATTCGGGCGTGTGTTCTCGGCGGGAAGCGGATGAGTTTATCCGTGCAGGCTTGGTAAAAGTAAACGGAGAGACCGTTGTCGAATTAGGTACAAAAGTGAAACGAAGCGATGCCATCACTTTCCACAATGAACCAGTAAAGTTGGAACAAAAGGTGTATGTTCTTCTGAACAAACCTAAAAACTGTGTGACAACAGCCGACGATCCGCACGAACGTTTTACGGTAATGGACTTGGTAAAAAATGCCTGCCAAGAACGCATCGTTCCGGTAGGTCGCTTAGACAGAAATACAACCGGGGTTCTGCTGCTGACCAATGACGGCGATTTAGCTTCGAAACTGACTCATCCGAAATATCTTAAGAAAAAGATTTATCATGTATGGTTAGATAAAGAAGTATCGGTCACCGATATGCAAAAATTAGCGGAAGGCGTAGAATTAGAAGACGGAGAAATCCATGCCGATGCGGTCAGTTATGTATCGGATATAGATAAAACCCAAGTAGGAATTGAAATTCATTCGGGACGGAATCGAGTGGTACGCCGTATGCTGGAAGCTTTGGGTTATCATGTGATAAAATTAGACCGGGTATATTTCGCCGGACTGACCAAGAAAAATTTGAAACGCGGACAGTGGCGTTACTTGAACGATAAAGAAGTTTCCATGTTGCGTATGGGAGCGTTTGATTGAAATGAAGAAAACGAAAGAAATGAAACGATTGAAAATTGTTGATTTATTAAGCGCTACCGCCTTCGGCGAATCCGTATGCGTCAAAGGTTGGGTACGCACCCGACGGGGTAATAAACAAATAGCATTTGTCGCTTTGAACGACGGTTCTACGATTCACAACCTGCAGGTAGTAATTGACCTTGCCCAATTCAATGAAGAGCAAGTAAAAGACATTACTACGGGCGCTTGCATTTGCGTAACCGGCTTATTGGTTGCATCGCAAGGACAAGGTCAAACAACCGAAATTCAAGCAAAGGAAATCGAAATATACGGTAAAGCCGATCCGGCAGTTTACCCTTTGCAAAAGAAAGGCCATTCGCTGGAATTTTTGCGGGAAATTGCTTATCTTCGACCGCGAACCAATACTTTCGGAGCTGTTTTCAGGATTCGACATCACTTGGCGTATGCGATCCATGATTATTTCGACAAACAAGGTTTCTTTTATTTTCATACTCCGATTATTACCGGCTCCGATGCGGAAGGAGCCGGTTCTATGTTTCAAGTGACTACGCTGGAAATGAATCAAGCGCCTGTGACCCTTGACGGAAAAGTTGATTATTCGCAAGATTTCTTCGGTCAACATACCAACTTGACCGTTTCCGGACAATTGGAAGGCGAATTAGGCGCTATGGCTTTAGGAAGTATTTATACGTTCGGGCCTACTTTTCGGGCCGAAAATTCCAATACTCCCCGCCATTTGGCTGAATTTTGGATGATCGAACCGGAAGTCGCTTTCAATGACATCAACGATAATATGGATTTAGCGGAAGATTTTCTGAAATATGTGATTTCTTATGCTCTGGAAAAAGGGAAAGACGATATTGCTTTCTTGAATAAAATGTATGATGAAGAGTTAATTGACCGTCTGAATTTTGTACTCAACAACCGATTTGTGCGTTTGACCTACACCGAAGGAATTGAAATCCTTGAAAAGTCCGGTAAAAAATTTGAATATCCGGTATATTGGGGTGCCGATTTACAATCGGAACACGAGCGATATTTGGTCGAGGATCATTTTAAATGTCCGGTGATTCTGACGGATTACCCGAAAGAGATTAAATCGTTCTACATGAAACAAAACGAGGATGGTAAAACAGTACGCGGAATGGATGTTCTTTTTCCGAAAATCGGAGAAATCATCGGCGGTTCGGAACGGGAAGCCGATTACGATAAACTGTTGAGCCGAATCCGGGAATTGAATATGTCTATGGATGCTTTATGGTGGTATTTGGAAATCCGCAAATTCGGAACTGCGCCACATGCCGGATTCGGATTAGGTTTCGAACGTTTGGTTTTGTTTGTTACGGGTATGACCAACATTCGAGATGTGGTTCCATTTCCGCGAACGCCGAAAAATGCGGAGTTTTGAGTTAAATGTCACGTCATCAATAAATTATCCCGCAGGAAGCGATATATTACTAATGACGTGACACTAAATTGATTTTTATATTTCTTTTGTATTTATTTGCATTATTTCGTAAAAACCTTTATCTTTGCAACCTTGTAATTATTATAATAAGAACAATTGCAGGTTTTAAACCACCATTTAAAA
>WRFZ01000030.1 GCA_009778655.1 Candidatus Azobacteroides sp. | reverse complement strand
AAATAAGTATCGGCAAGAGGAGCGTCAATCACAATTTCAGAAATAACTGCGCTACGCAATTCTATATTTTCTTCTTTGGGTAAAAATTGGAGGCTACCCTCTACCCATTCCTGCGTATCATATTGCAGATGATAAATCCGGGTCAAATTGGCCGGAGCGCCGGAAGGCGAATAATAAGTAAGCGGTTCGGATTCCACGTCGGCTAAAATTTTCAGAGAAGTGCATTTATCTTCTTCTTCCGATGCCTGCAAATTAAAAAATCGGGGAATGTATCGGCTGTAATCAATGATCCAGACATAACGCGGAAGCGATTCGGTCGGTAAACCGACAAAATAACCGTATCCATCTTGAATATCGGTAATGTAAGAAGTATTTCCATCTTGAACGGAAGGAACAGGGACCGCATTATTTCCGGTTTCCCTGTACCGGTACCATTGATGTGTTCCGGAATTGGGAGAAGTAAAGCTGATTCGCGCACCGGAAAGTCCGTTCAGCAAATATACTTCCAATCGGTTTCGCGTATCATTTTCAGCTTGTAATGGAATACCGCTTCCTCCGCTTACCGAATATTGTTGTGCAGCAAGCGATGAAAACAAATTTATTAAAATCAGAAAAAGTATGCTTCGTTTCATGTGTACAAATGTATTATTTTTTTTCTACCTTTGCAGTAAATTATTTGAATATTTAAAAATGATGTCCAAACGGCTGCTTTTGTTATTGGCAATTTTGTCTTTATCCTTTTATAACGTAAAATCGGAGGAAGCATTTTATCCGGAACTTGATTTTTTAACCCAAGAAGACAATTTTTTTCTGCATACCGTCGAGCGAGGTCAAACGGTGTATTCCATCTCTACCATGTATGGGGTTTCCACCGAAGAAATCTATCGGCTGAATCCGGGAAGCAAGAAAGTGATTCGAGTCGGCGATGTCTTAAAAATTCCGCAAGAATCAAGTTCTTATCTTTATCACACGATTCAACCCCAAGAAACTTTGTATGGACTTGCCCAAAAATATAACATGAAAGGGGTGGACATTATTGCGGCAAATCCGGGCTTATCCGTTGCAACTTTTTCAATCGGAAAAATCATCCGGATTCCGACCAACTTGGTTACTTCCCCGATTCGGGGCGGGAATGAAGCGACAAACAGAAATCAAACCAATTCATTATTATCCAAGGTTTATGCTCCGAAAGAAGTCAATGTAATAAAGGTTGCGCTTTTGTTGCCTTTCGGAATAAAAGAGAGCGCTACAACCCAAAATAATCCGAGAAGTCGAATGGCGGAATATTACGAAGGGTTTTTGCTGGCGCTGAAAAATATTAAAAAAGAAGGTATTTCCGTTAATTTGCAAGTATATGATATAGGCTCCGGCGTCAAAGAAATTCCGGCTATTCTGAAGAAAAATGAAATGCAAGACATTCATTTGCTAATCGGCGGACTTTATGATGAACAAATTAAACTGTTGTCGCGGTTTGCCAAAGAAAAAGAAATCCCTTACGTAATTCCGACCACATCCAAAAGCAATGAGCCTTTCAATAATCCGAATACTTACCAAATCAATACGCCTCAATCCCTTTTGTATTCCAAAGCGTCTTTGGCTTTTATTAATAAATACGATAAATACAATATAATCATCGTATCGGACGAACCGGGAGCCTCCGACCAAAAAGAGTTTATTGATTTATTAAAATCGGATTTGCAAGATAAGAACATTTCGTATAAGACCGCCGCTTTAGGCGCTGATTTTTTTAATGGCATCAAGGCTTTACTCAATAATTACCAAAAGAATGTCATTGTTCCTTCCGACGATTCGGCCGAAACTTTATCTAAATTAACGGCGCAGTTGAAATCTCTCGTTGACAATCAACCCGGTCTGTCCCTATCTCTTTTCGGTTATCCGGATTGGCAAGTTTACAGTGCGAAGTATTCCGATGATTTTTTTCGCTTAAATACGACTTTTTATACCGTTTTCTATTCCGACCCGACTTCGACGGAGGTAAAAAATTTTTACAGTATTTTTTACAGATATTACACACGGGTTTTAGAGAATAACTTCCCCAAATACGGTATGTTGGGCTACGATACGGGAATGTATTTTATCCGATTGATTCATAACTACGGCTTTCAATTCGATTCCAATGTTAATGATTTGAGATATAAGGGAGTGCAAACCGATTTTTATTTCGAGCGCGTGAATAATTGGGGCGGATTTATCAATACGAATATGTATTTGATTAATTATAATTCGGATTATTCCATAACAAAGAATCTTGTTAAATGAAGCCGGTCGTAGTCATTGCGCTGTTTATTTTTCTTTGCTTCGGGGAGCGGGCGTATTCGCAAACCGGTGCATTTACTCCCGAATGGTCGTATGGCGTCAACGGAGGTGTCACTTTTTCCAAAGTGGGTTTCAACTCCTACGTGAGTGTTCCGCAGACGCTTCTCCGACAATTCTCCGGAGGGGTTGTCGTGCGTTATATTTCCGAGAAACATTTCGGTATTCAAGGGGAATTGAATTATTCTCAGCGCGGATGGAAAGAACGAACGGATTCCGTACATCTGAATCGCTATACCCGCTCGCTGGCCTACTTGGAATTACCGGTTATGACGCACATTTATTTCAATTTAGGAAATAGTGTCCGACTGATTTTTAATTTAGGCCCGCAAATCGGGTACTATATCGGAGCAAAAGAAAAAGAAAGAGAGGTCAATGACCCGGAGCAAGACACTTCCTATTACGACACTTCCGTTCAGCATTCTTTTGATTACGGACTGAAAGGAGCGATGGGACTTGAATTTCGGACGAAAGCGGGTTCGTTTATTCTCGACGGGAGGTATTACTTCGGCCTTTCCGATATTTTTAATAATGCAAGAGCCGATATATTTCAAGCTTCACATAACCAAGTACTCGGCGTGAATCTTACTTATCTTTTCAGGTAAAACGATTGACTTATACTTATCACTTGTTATTTGTCACTCGCAACGACTCCACTTTCACCAAGCGACTTTTCAGTTTTTCCATTTCGCTCTGTCGGATTTGCAGAGTCATCTCGCAATCCGTTTCAAACGTTTGGGTAAGTACTTGCGGGTTGATTTCTTTCACGATTTTCATAACATCGTTGAGGAAAGGATAGGCAAATTCGATGGAAACGGTTTCGTTTACTGTTTTTTCAATTATTTCGGCGTTTGCAATCGCATCCGTAGCGGCGGCTCGATAAGCGACAATCAGACCGCTTGTTCCTAACTTAACTCCGCCGAAATAGCGGACGACGACAATCAAAACATCGGTTAATCCGTGTGAGTTAATCACGCCCAGAATCGGCTTTCCGGCTGTGGAAGACGGTTCGCCGTCGTCGTTGACGCGAAATTGCAAACGTTCCGCTCCTAACATATACGCCCAGCAAACATGGCGAGCATCGTAATATTGTTTGCGGAAAGCGGCGATTTTTTCTTTCACATCTTCGGGCGTCCGTACCGGAAGAGCATAGGAAATGAATTTGCTTCTTTGTTCGGTGACAGATCCTTCCGAACCGGCCGCTATCGTTTTGTAAACATCACTCGTCACTCGTTACTCGTTACTTGTCACTCGTCACTGACTAATAAGCTCTCGCAAAAACTACTCGTTGTGCGGAAGGTTTTCCGGTCACCATACATTTACCCGGTATTTTATCGCCTTTCAACGGAATACAGCGGATAGTCGCTTTGGTTTCTTCTTTGATTAACTCTTCCGTTTCCGGCGTACCGTCCCAATGCGCCAAAATGAATCCGCCGTCTTCGATTTTTTGTTTAAATTCTTCGTAAGTATCTGCCGTAAAGGTTTGAGAAGCGCGGAAATCAAACGCCTTCCGGTAGATATTTTCTTGAATGTCGTCTAATAAATTCTTCACATAAGAAGCAATATTTTCTGTATTTACGGTTTCTTTTGTCAAGGTATCGCGACGAGCTGCTTCGATGGTATTGTTTTCCAAATCGCGAGCGCCGATTGCCAAGCGAACCGGAACGCCTTTCAATTCGTATTCGGCAAATTTCCATCCGGGTTTTCTATTTTGGGAATTATCGTACTTTACACTGATTCCGAGCGCTTTCAAGTCGGACACAATGCCGGCGACTTTGGTGCTGATTTGCGCCAATTGTTCGTCCGTTTTATAAATAGGAACAATAACCACTTGATAAGGAGCTAATTTTGGAGGAAGCACCAAACCGTTATCGTCCGAATGAGCCATAATTAGCGCTCCCATCAAACGGGTGGAAACTCCCCAAGAGGTTGCCCAAACAAATTCCCGCGTTCCGTCTTTACTTAAAAACTGAACATCAAACGCTTTGGCAAAGTTTTGTCCCAAAAAATGGGTCGTACCTGCTTGCAATGCTTTTCCGTCTTGCATCAAGGCTTCAATGCAATATGTATCTACGGCGCCGGCAAACCGTTCGCTGAGCGTTTTTACCCCTTTTAATACCGGAACAGCCATGTATTTTTCGGCAAATTCGGTATAAATCTCCAATATTTTCAGCGTTTCCTCAATCGCTTCTTCACGAGTAGCATGCGCCGTATGGCCTTCTTGCCAAAGAAATTCCGCCGTGCGTAAAAACAAACGGGTACGCATTTCCCACCGAACCACATTCGCCCATTGATTGATTAAGATCGGCAGATCGCGGTAGGATTGTATCCAACCTCTATAGGTATTCCAGATAATGGTTTCGGAAGTCGGGCGAATAATCAGTTCTTCTTCTAAGCGAGCATCCGGGTCAACAATAACGCCTTTACCTTCGGGATCGTTTTTCAACCGATAATGCGTTACTACCGCGCATTCTTTCGCAAAACCCTCCACATGGTCGGCTTCCTTGCTCATAAACGATTTAGGTATAAATAACGGGAAATAGGCGTTTACGTGTCCCGTTTCCTTAAACATATCATCTAACTGCCGCTGCATTTTTTCCCAAATAGCATAGCCGTAAGGTTTAATGACCATGCATCCGCGAACCGCCGAATTTTCGGCCAAGTCGGCTTTTATTACCAAATCGTTGTACCACTGCGCATAATTCT
>WRFZ01000029.1 GCA_009778655.1 Candidatus Azobacteroides sp. | reverse complement strand
TAATGAAGTTTTTAATACAGGTGCCTACGCCTGCCCACGCATGTGTACGCATAGGACGTACATTAATTAAAGCGGTAGAGTTCTGAAAGACCGGATCGTCGGTGACTCCGCGATCTTTGACGCTTACATTTTCTGCCTTGACCCCTGCTTGAAGTACGCGTTCTTTCAAAAGAGTGTTTACTATTTCCGGAGTCGGAAATTTATCCCATCCGTTGGTTTTAATCCCGACAATATCTGTTGGTTTTACAATGGATGCCCATGCTTTTTTAACATCATTTTTTCCCGTAAGTTTGCAAAGCGCTTCGTCTAACATTTGGGCGGCGATTGTCGGGTCCGGTTGATTACCGTTAGCAAACAATTTTTCGTTTCTGATCAATACGACTCTGCTTTTAACGCTTTTCTTTTGCGTTCCCCACGCCAACGAGTCAAGCGGACTATTCAATAGAATACTGCCGCCGATAGCCAATGCCGCCGATTTCTTCAATAAATCACGGCGAGTAATCATTTTTTCCATGATCGTTTTGTTTTACATGTTATTAATAGTGGATTTATATAATTCTTCCGTTTTTTCCCGTGAAATTCCGTTAAAGATAGCGGCTATTTTATTTCCTTTTGTCCAAACGGAAAACCATGTTTTATCTTCCAATTGAACAAAAGGATCAGTCGGAGTACATTCCGGCGCGTATTTGTCTCTCAATTGTTTGTAGGCTTCAGCGGCTTGGTCTTCATCGGGATATTCTACCATCAAAAGGTAACTGCGGGCATCCGCTTCGCCGTATTTTGCTAAAACGGCGTCGGTTTGCTCATTGATGTTGATGATATTTTGATTGGCAATGAAGAAATAAGCATTCAGCCAAATGTAGTGATGAAAATAAAGAAATCCGGCAGGAACCAACCCTTCTTTGGGTAATAAATTAACAATAGCCGGAATATCACCGGCTTCCGGAATGGATTCGTCTATTAATTTTGCCAAGTATTGAATCGCTTTTTGACTTTCCGGAACGACTTCCTGCGTATTAACGATTACAAAATACCGGCTTTTCCAGAACAGAATAAAATCGGGAAAACTTTGCGAACCTTGTCCGTAGTCCGATTCTTCTTTGTCGCGGCTTTGCGTGTAAACTCCGAACGCATTTTTCGAATCGGTCATTTCATAAATTTCAACGGTTACCTGCGGTAAACTGTCGCCGTTGTATTTACATCCGGTCATACTGACTAATCCGTATGACAAATATAATTCGGCGCCTCCGTCTATATAATCGTATAATTCTTTTCCCGTGTAATTCAACCGGTTGGTGGCGTGATAGGACATAAATTGCTCCGGTAATTTATTTTCCGGAAACTTTTCTTGAATCGAGGCGGATAAATTCATACTAAATAGTATTAATGATAAAAAATAAATTGTACGCATGATAGATAGATATATTTAAAATCCAAAATTGATGTCTTTATGCTCATCCTCCGGTTTTTCTTCGGGCGGTTTTTGCGCCGTTTGATGAACTTCGTTAGCTAAAACATTAATCGCCTTAATGGGACGCGCCGGACAAATTGATTCGCAACCGCCGCAACCGATGCACAATTCACTATGTACGTGCGGCAAAGTCAAGCTGTCAATATAGGGTTCCATTCTTACTGCTTGGGTAGGACAATGTTCCGAACAAGCGCCGCAAGAAGTTCCCTCGGTAACTACAATGCACCGATCTTTAACAAATTGGGCAATACCCATTTGCGTCACCTTCTTTTCTTCTTTTGTTAATTTATGCATAGCGCCATTCGGGCAAACTTCGGAACAAATCGTACATTCATAGTTGCAATAAGCCATTTCATAAAATGACAGATGCGGCTTGAAGGCGTAATCAATTCCGAAATTGAATCCCGCCGGTTTAAGCACTTGTTGAGGACAGTGGGTGATACACAAATGACAAGCCGTACAATGCAGTTTAAAATGTTCCAAACTTTGAGATCCGGGAGGCGTAATCGGCGTCAGTTTAGTAGGGTCGCTTTCTTTCTCTGATTTTGCCCAAGCCGGAAAAACCGGAAGGGTAGCGGCTAAAGCAGTCGAAGTAACGAGAAATGAACGGCGAGTCATTCCTATTTCATTGGTACGTTTGGTTATTTCAAGTACTTTATTTTCTTTCTTTACTGCAGGTTGGAATAAACGAGCCCACGCAAACCGAAAACCGATACCATGGGCTTTGCAGCGATCCAAGCAATTGAAGCAGGCGACGCAACGCGATTGATCTACTTGTTTTCCTTTACTGTTGATACATTGAGATTTACAGGCATGTTCACATAAACCGCAACTTGTACATTTGGAATCGTCCAGCACAATTTTGAAAAGTGAAAGTCGAGATATTAATCCCAATAACGAACCGACCGGACAAATGGTATTGCAATACAGCCGGCCGCGCAAAAGCGCCATAATCACGACTACCAATAAAATAGTAGCAGCAATGGCGAGCGACCATCCTGTTACCGTATGAATAGTAATGTAATAAAAATTGTTAATATGAAATTTTAATGCAATCCAATTAAGCAGGTTATTTCCTTCCATAATTACAGGGCGGAATATATTCACCGCCATACGACCGAAATTACTGTAGGGATCCAAGTAAAGCAGAGGAGTTGTTATTCTGAAAAACAGAAACAGAATACAGATGCACAAGAGGGAATACCGTAAAATCGTCAACGGTTTAGCATATTTGTACCAACGCCTTTTCTTATTTTTTTTCTTTCCTCTTCCCGTAAACCAAGAAATCAGATCTTGAAAAATGCCTAAAGGACAAATAACCGAACAATAAATTCTCCCAAACAAAAGGGTTAGCTCCGTTAGGAAGATTATGCTCAGAAGACTCCCTCCTAAGATAGCCGGAACAACTTGAATTCGCAACAAATTAGAAAATGAATCGGGTAAAATGCCGGCGAAATCACAGAGAAATAAAAAGATTGGAGAAAAAATCAAAACGGCCAAAATGACACGAATTAATTTCAAGATGCTTATTTTCATTGGTTTTTAGCAATCGCTTTGTTTTTTATAACTTTATTCTTTTAATATTCAATTGATTTAAGTTTTGCGTTCCCAATTTTAATTTTTCGCCGTTCGCAATATGGCCCACACTGTTGATATCCATCGTTTCTATTTGATTGAACAAGCCGATGGCAGCCGTATCTACAGCTACGATATCTTTTGAAACAATCAAGGTTTTCAATACGGCGGTATCGGAGATTGAGCGTCCTTGCGGACCGTTTTTGTGAATACAACGGTAGGCATCTACAATATTCAGCGCCGGTTTTTTAGCCCATGTACAAGAATCGGCGATACACTGTTGCAAGTCGTTGGAATGGAAATACTCTCTATCCCAGACAATCCCCATGTAATTTTTCATCGCGACGGACATTCTTGCACCTCCGTGATTTTTCAAAACCGGAACATTGAACCACACATCGGCGTCCAACAATGCTTGATGAATTTTAGCGGATTTCAGTTTCAAGCCTTGAGGAATTGCAACTTCTTTATAGTAAGATTCGTCGTTTCCGGGAAGAACTGTTGCTCCGGCTGCCTTAGCGACTGCTTCAATACCGGAACTTGCATAACATTTCTGCCAATTGTCGCAGGTATGATCAAAAATACTTACTTTTTTAGCGCCCGCTTTGAAACATTGTTTAATCAAAGCTTCTACTAATTCCGGATTGGTATTGGCGCCAAATTCAGGTTTTTTATCCCATCCGATATTGGGTTTAATCACTACCGATTGACCTTTTTTCACATATTTTTCGATACCGCCCATTTCTTGCAAAGCTCTTTCCAATAATTGGGCCGGTTCGCCTCCCATCACGGCCACCATATCCGGCGCCGCTTCAACCTTCATTTGATTCTTGGTTACGGCTGCCTGCAATTGGTCGAAAGTTAATGCCGCAACGCCTGCAGCTGCGGCTGCTTTAATAAAATCACGTCGTTTCATATTCTGTTAAATTAAACTATGTCTAAAATTATGTATAATTAGGATTAGACAATAAATTAAAGGCAAAGTTTAATCGGGTAATAAAATAAATATTTCATGGTAAAGAAAAAGATTGAAGCGCTATTTTTATTTTTTGGAAATACACAGTCAGTAATGCGAAATAATTATTAACTTTGTATCATGAAAAGAAAATTTAATTTCGCGTTATAGACTAATCCACTTAAAACGATGATAATAATAGAAGATCTTCCTCCGGACAAAAGACGGGAGTATTTAAGACAACAAGCGGAAGCGATAAGAATCAAGGGTACAAGCCAATCCTTGAGTTATGAAATCAAACAAGCAAGTAGGACAACTGTTAACGGACAGGATTTACTGAATGCGGCAAGCGAGCAGGAATGGTTTATAAAAGATGTTGTTTGCAACGGCAATACCATAGTTTATGACATTACGTCCGTAAAAAATGAGATTACAAAACATTCCTCTGTCTATAACGATATTATGGATTTTTCCCGCCGGTTTCATTCCGTTTACGACCATCTGTTGATCGGTACGGACAGATCCGGATACTTGAATCAAGTTTTAAATCAAAAAGAAATTGCCGGTAAATGGGAACATTTGAAAACGTATGAATTAACCGAGTATTTTTCCGATCCGAAACTCGAACAGGTAAAATCGGCTTTGGATGAAGAAATAAAAAATCCGTTGTCCGGATTGCAAAAAGATTGGTTATACATTTTATTTTTTATGCCGTGTCCGACCCGCTTGCGTAAAAAGGAAAATATAGGGAAAACATATAACCGGGATAATATTACAATCAAATCCGGTTTTTTGTCGGGAATTAATGTAATACTCCAAAACAAAGAAACCTTGAAAAGCATAAGCGATGATTCCGTAGTGTTGAAACAAAAATCGGAATTGATTGACGATTTCCGCCTGTTTGGAGAAACCGAAGCGCAAAAATCATACAAAAAACAATACAAAGACTTATTCGGTAAAGA
>WRFZ01000028.1 GCA_009778655.1 Candidatus Azobacteroides sp. | reverse complement strand
GAAACCAGTTCGGATCATTATCAATATTTAAGAAAGTTTGGCAATTGGTCCTATAACCAACCCGCCGATCCTTCTTCTTTGAATAAAAATATGGCTGAATACCGCTCGTTGGCATGGGATAATACACTTGAATTTAATAAAAAAATAGGTCTGCATGATATAAATGCAGTGGCCGGGTCCAGTTTTACGAAAATTACCTACGAACAGATATGGGGGATGAAGAATAATCTGTTAACGCTTAGCGACGGAACTTATTATGAACAACTCGATGCAGCTACGACCGATCCTAAAACCGGAGGATATAAAAATATAGAAAAATTATTCTCTTTATTCGGACGGGTCAATTATACTTACGCCGATAAATACTTGTTGAGCGGGACTATCCGACGGGATATCTCTTCTAAATTCGGACCGGATTATCGAAAAGGAATTTTTCCTTCCGGCTCGGTAGGTTGGAGAATAAGCAAAGAAGATTTTTTCCATGCCGAATGGATAAACGACTTGAAACTACGCGCCAATTACGGGGTTCTGGGTAGTTCCAATATCGGAGTTTGGGACTATATGTCGTTTATCAATTCTTTTCCGCAGGCTATTTTCGGGACGGATCAACATATCGTATCCGGTCAAACCCAAACGCAATTAGCAAATAATAACTTGGAATGGGAAAAACTTCATGAATGGAACTTTGGCGTGGATGCCGCATTCTTGAAAAATCGCTTGGATGTTTCCTTAGAATATTATATTTCCACATCCAAAGATGTTTTAACGGCTATGCCGATTCTGTATTCGACCGGAAATGACGGTGGAAATCCGAATGTGAATGCTGTTTCGCTGCGAAATACCGGTTTTGAATTATCGGCAACATGGAGAGATAAAGCGGGCGATTGGAGATATAGCGCCAATGTGAATGCTTCTACGCAAAAAAATTCTATATTGAAAATAGGATACGGTATGACGGAATTTTCGCAATTCGATACTAAATCCATGATTAATCATCCGATCGGCGACTGGTGGTTAATAAAAACCGACGGCCTTTTTAAATCAATGGATGAAGTATATGCCCATGTGGACAAAAACGGAAACATGATTCAACCGACTGCACAGCCCGGCGATATTCGCTATATTGATTATAACGGCGACGGACAAATTACGGACGCCGACCGGCAATATTGCGGAACTTCCTTGCCTAAAGTGCAATTGGGATTGACTCTGACCTTGGCGTGGAAAGGCTTTGATTTGTTGATACAAGGTTCGGGAGCTTTCGGGCAAAAGTACTTCAACGGTCCGAGAAGCGCTTACGACCGGTTTGACGATAACTCCAATTACCGCGTCAGTTATGATCCGTGGACGCCGGACAATCCGAATGCGAAAGATCCGCGACCGCTTTACGGCGACGAACGGAACAGCATGGCCGCTCAAGATCGTTGGTTGGAAAACGGCTCTTATTTCCGAATAAAACAGATCAGTCTCGGTTATACATTTCCTAAATTCAATAAATTAAATTTCTTGGATGAGATTCGGATTTTTGCAAATGCCCAGAATATGATTACTTTTACGAAATATACGGGAATAGATCCGGAATTTGCGAACACAACTATATGGGATCGCGGTTATGATTGGGGCGCTTTTCCCAATCCTTACGGAGTAACTTTTGGACTGGATATTAATTTTTAATAAAGGAAAAAACAATGAAAAAGATCATATTATTAAGTATAATTGTTTTGGGTTTCTTTTTTAACGCCTGCGACGTAGATGTCGTCAATCCGAATGCTCTGCAAGTCAGTGTTTTTTGGAAAAGCGAGACGGATGCTCAAAACGGACTGAATGCTGTGTACAATATGTTTTATAAAGACGATTTTTATGCACGGTGGTATTACTTTCGGACGGTTTTGACTTCAGACGAAGGGTTTAGCCAAAGTCCTTGGACGGAGTTGGGAGATTGGACTCGTTTTCAATACGTTAACTACAATTTCAATGAAGGAAATGTTTTGGATTATCATTCTTGTTATGTAGCGATATATCGGGCCAATCAAGTGTTGTATTATGTTCCCGACATACCGTTTGCAGACGAACAAACCAAAAATGGAGTATTGGGACAGGCTTATTTCCTGAGAAGTTTATTTTATTTTGATTTGATCATGTTGTGGGGGAGTGAAAACGCGAGTCTTCCGATTGTATTGGAACCTTCCGAACCGGGCGATTCTCCGGCCGGACATACCGAAACTGAAGTATGGGCGCAAGTGGAAAGCGACTTGGGCAAAGCCATTGACATGCTGCCGGTTTCATGGGACGATGCCAACAAAGGAAGAGCTACAAAAGGCGCCGCTTATGCCTTGAGAGCGAAGAGCCGGATGCAACAACATAATTGGCAGGGAGCAAAAGACGATTTCGACTGGTTGGTTAAAGGAGACGGTAAACAATATTACGGTTTGGTTTCCAATTACAAGGATAATTTTACTCATTTGAACGAGAATAATATCGAATCTGTTTTTGAAATCCAGTATTCGGATATTCATAAAGCTCCTGCGGGAACCGATGTTAATGCTATTGATCCGGGTCTGGGTTCTCAATTCGGACAATTTTTCGGACCTCCGGGCATCGGATGGACGGACGGCGAAATGCGTCCTTGGTTAGTGGACGAATACCACAAAGAAAAAGATGTCAACGGGAATTATGATATTCGATTGAAATATAACCTGTTTTATGAAGGTATGGATAGCGATTTCCCGGATAACGACCAGATATACGGTCAAGGAATGGATATATGGCAAGCGCAAAACTATAAAGGCCGCGTATTCTTTCGGAAATACCAAACCGATTATTACCGCAATTTTGAAGATTATTACAGTCCGATTAATGTGAGGCTGATCCGTTTTGCCGACGTATTGTTGTCGTATGCCGAATGTTTGGCAAACCTGTCTCCCGGAAATCTGAATGAAGCCATCGGTTATGTGGACCAAATACGTGCTCGCGTCAATATGCCGAATTTAGCGGTGAATCATGCGGATGCCACCCAATCGGCAACAGCTTTCTTGAAACGGTTGCAAATGGAACGCTGTCTGGAAATGTGCGAAGAAGGCTGGCGTTGGGCAGACCTGCAACGTTGGGGATTATTGGATGATCAGACCGGAATTGATGAACTGAAAACCCGGGATACTGATTTTAATAATTTCGTAATAGGAAAAAATAAACGCCTTCCGATTTCGTCGGATGAAATCAATAACAATCCGAATCTTACGCAGAATCCGATGTACTGAAAATAATTATGAATTATGAATTATGAATTGAAAAGCCTTTTCGCAGTCTTCCTTTTATTGTCTTATACATTCGGTACGGCTTGTTCTTCCGAAAAATCCGACAATAAAAAAGAACAAAGCGAGGTGAAGGTTCCTTTCGGCGATCCGTTTATTATGTTGTATAACGGCACCTATTATGCTTACGGAACGTTGGCGGAGAATGGTATTGCCGTTTTGACTTCCACTGATTTACTTTATTGGAAAACGCCGGAAGGTCTTACGGACGGATTGGCTTTGAATAAGAAAGATGTTTGGGCCGACCGATGGTTTTGGGCGCCGGAAGTTTATCATGTCAACGGTAAATTCTATATGTATTATTCGGCAGATGAACATATTTGCGTGGCTACCGGCGACAGTCCGACAGGCCCGTTCAAGCAGGATGTGCAAAAGCCGATGATTGACGGAGAGAAAAGCATTGATAATACCCTGTTTATAGATGATAACGGTAAACCCTACCTGTTTTTTGACCGTTTTAACGACGGCTTGAATATCTGGGTGGCGGAATTACAGGACAATCTGATTGACTTGAAACTCGAAACCATGCATCCGTGTATTCATGTATCCCAACCTTGGGAGGAAGTGTGGCCTCGAGTCAATGAAGGTTCGTTTGTTATCAAGCATAACGGAGTGTATTATATGACTTATTCGGCTAACAGTTACGAAAGTCCGTATTACGGAATCGGGTTTGCTACGGCGACCGATATAATGGGCGAATGGACGAAATATGAAAACAATCCGATTTATCAGAATGTCGGAGATTTGGTCGGAATCGGACACAGCGCCATGTTTACGGACAAAGACGGCAATTTAAGGATTGTTTTTCATGCACATCACAGCAAAACTCAGATTCATCCGCGTAATATGTACATCAGTACGGTGAGTTTTGAAACCGAAGACGGAAAGGAAATCATGAAAATTGATCCGAATTACATCACTCCGGTTCTGAATAACTAATTATGAATTATAAATTATGAATTATGAATTAATTCAGCTTATAGCTTATAACTTATAACTTATAACTTATAACTTACAACTTATAACTTATAACCTGTTATGAATCGGACTATCGGAATTGTTATCGGATTGCTGTTTTGCGTATGCTGTAAATCGGAAGAGGAAGGCGGGGATAGCTTTGTCCGCCGGTCGGGCGAACCGATGGACGGTATTCGTATCGCATGGGATTACAATTCCATTCAACAATTAGCGCCGCAAGCGGGAAGAACTTTGACTTACGCCGGCTATCCCCGTTTGCGGCGGCTTCGGGACGGAACCTTGGCGGTGGTTTATGAAGCGGAAGGAAATGCCGAATTAATTCAAAGCAGGGATAACGGAAAAACATGGTCTGCCCCGGTGGTAGTAATGAGCAAGATAAATTATACAAATACAAAAGGAGAATCCGTGATTATCCGTATTTCAAATCCGGAATTGCTGCAACTCCGGAACGGCGATTTAGTATTTGCATGCAA
>WRFZ01000027.1 GCA_009778655.1 Candidatus Azobacteroides sp. | reverse complement strand
TTTTAAACCTCCATTTAAATTATACTTTACATTCAATTTATGAACGAAAAAACAAATTCGATAGTTCATAAAAACGAATTTAAAGGGCTTTTCTTTTTAAAAAGCCTTTTCCGCCATGAGAAACGAAGTTTAAAATCATTCATTAATTCAGAAAAACCCTGTTTATAAATCATGTTTCAATGAAAAAAACGAAATTTATTACTATTTTAATGTGTCTATTGCTTGGATTCACCCAATGGGCAGTTGCTCAAAACAATGTGGTTAAAGGTAAAGTGACTGACGCATCGGGCGAAACTATTTTTGGAGCGAATGTCTCTCAAAAAGGCTCTCCCAATGTAGGAACTGTAACTGATGACAACGGCGACTTCACTTTAAACGTACCGGGAGATGCTACATTGGTAGTATCTTATTTAGGCTATATTTCCAAAGAAGTCAAAGTGAATAATCAAACCAATTTAACTGTTCAATTATCGGAAAATAATCAAATGCTGAACGAAGTTGTAGTAGTTGGTTATGGTACTCAAAGGAAAGCAACGCTGACCGGTTCCGTATCGGCAGTAACTAACAAGGAAATTGCTATAACAAAAAATGAAAATGTGGTAAATATGCTTGCCGGAAAAATCCCCGGTGTACGCGTTACCCAAACAAGCAGCCGTCCGGGCGCTTTCGATACCCAATTTGATATTCGCGGGCTGGGAGCTCCGTTAATTGTAATTGATGGCGTTCCTTCGGATGGAGATACTTTTATGCGTATGAATGCTAATGACATAGAAAGCGTTTCGGTATTGAAAGACGCTTCGGCTGCCGTTTATGGTCTGCGTTCTGCGAATGGAGTCATATTGGTAACTACCCAAAGAGGGTCGTCTGCTGCAGGAAAATTCAACATTCAATATTCCGTGAATTATGGATGGCAACAATTCCTGCATGTGCCCGACAATGTGAATGCCGTACAGTATATGGAGTTGGCTAACGCAAAGAATTTGCATGACTTTAATTCAAACTACTTCGCGAACAGACCGCCGATTTTTACGCAAAACGATATGCAGCCGTATATAGATGGTACTTTGCAGACAACGGATTGGATGGACGCTATCTTTAAAAATTCGGTTCCTCAATATTCGCATAACGTAACATTAGACGGCGGCAACGATCAAGTCAAATACTTCTTCAATGTGGGTTATATGAAACAAGACGGATCGCTTAGGAGCGGTTCAATGAATTATGATCGGTGGAACTTTCGATCTAATGTGGATGCGAATATCACCAACCGCCTCAAAGCTTCGATATCGTTGGGTGGTTACATGGATAAAATGTTGGAACCCAATCAAGATATTTGGAGTATTTATAAGAATGCATGGATGCAATTGCCGAATGTCTCTATCTATGCAAACAACAATCCCGAATATCTGAATAACGGAGACGGTACCCAATACCATAGCTTGCATGACGGTAATCCTTTGGGTAATACCAATTCCGATTATGTAGGATACAACCAATATATCAACAGGCAATTCACGGGACAAGCATCCCTTCAGTATGCCATACCGGGGATAGAAGGCTTGACTGCCGGCGCAATGTATCACTATGACTTCAGAGATAAAGACTCAATGTGGTATAAAAAGATGTACTATATGTACAATTACGACGCTGCCACAGATACCTATATTCAAGCTTCGTCGCGCAATGGGTCTCCGCAAAATACCAATTCTATACAAAGAGAAGACGACAAATGGTATAATACACTGATGCAGCTTTCATTGAATTACAAGCGAATCTTCTCGAAGGTACATAATGTGGAAGCGCTGCTTTTGTTTGAAGACGAATACAACAACCGCGATAACTTCTATGCATACAGAAATCTGACGCTAAACTCCCCGTATCTGTTTGCCGGAGATGCCGCCAATCAAGTGGGAAGTATGAATTTAGGTGATTTGTGGGATCGCACAGGCAAAGGTTTTGTGGGAAAATTCAATTACGACTACTCAGGTAAATACTTGGTAGAATTCAGTTTTCGTTACGACGGCTCTTCCAAATTCCCGATAGGAAAACGTTGGGGATTCTTTCCTGCAGGTTCGGTAGGATACCGCATCAGCGAAGAATCATTCTTCAAGGAAGGGAGTCTGTCGTTTATTGACAATCTCAAAATAAGAGCTTCGTTAGGTAAGACCGGCGACGATAGCGCGGCATCCAATTATCCGCCCGACGTAGTAGGATATGCTATCAAAGGAAACGATATCGGGTGGATTTTTAACAACAACGTATATGCCGGCGTAGCAACAACAGGCATACCGAATCCCGATCTGACATGGTACACGGCAACAATGACCAATATAGGCTTGGACCTCGATATATGGAAAGGACTGTTCGGCGGTAGCATCGAATACTTCAACCGTAACCGTGACGGACTTATAGCAACTTCCGATGCCGTGGTACCTAAAACCGTAGGGGCTACCATGCCGCAGGCAAACTTAGAGAGCGACCGTTCTTTCGGATTCGAACTGACATTGAGCCATCGCAATAAAATAGGAAACGTCGGATACAATGTGTCCGGACAAATGTATGCTACCCGCACCCAATGGAAAACGCGCGTAGAAACGCCGGCAAGCAACTCTTATGATTATTGGAGAAACCGTACTGCAAACCGTTATACAAATATTTGGTGGGGAAATGATTACATGGGACAATTCCAGAATTACCAACAAATCTATAATTATCCGGTATCAATAGGAGCAGGAACCGCCTTGCCGGGCGATTATTATTATCAGGACTGGAATGGTGACGGAGTGATAGATGGAAACGATGACCATCCGATAGCTAACCAAGGTTTACCACTCTTCAACTACGGATTTACGATAGGCGCCGCTTATAAAAATTTCGACTTGAACATGAACTTTCAGGGAGCCGCTAAAATTTATTACAGATATACCGAGGTGTTGGCGGAACCGCTTTCATTCAGCGATGCCGGTACGATGACTAAATTCTTGGACAGATGGCGCCCGACAGATCCTAACGCTAATCTCTACGATCCTTCTACACAGTGGATTTCAGGATATTACTCATCCACGGGATCGCCGCTTGAAGATGGTACCAGAGCCATCCAAAACGCCTCGTATCTGCGCCTCAAGACGCTCGAATTAGGTTATACAATACCGAATAAAGTATTGAGAAGCTTGGGAGTCAAAGATCTCAGAATTTATTTCAGCGGATACAACCTTCTTACATTTACAGGATTAAGAGATATGGATCCCGAACATCCGGGTGGCGACGGTGGCGCTGTTACAGAAGCAGATCCGAATAATCATAGCAGTGTAGATACTTATAAATATCCGATCAACAGAACATTCAATATTGGCGCATCTGTTAAATTTTAAAAATTCAATGATTATGAAAAAAATAAAATATATATTGCTATCGGGATTGGCGGCATTGATGCTGGCATCCTGCGACGATTTGACGCTCGAACCGAAAGGTATCTTGCACGAAAACGAACTGTTCGGAGGCCCGACAGAGGTGCAAACATATCTTGCAGGCATTTATATGTACCTGCCTATCGAAGATTTCAATTATGACATCAATAGCGGCTACTATCGAGGCGGAAATGCTTGGGATGTATCTAAGAATTATTTGAGCGCTATTACCGGCGAGGCCATAGGCTGGCCGGACGGTATTCAACATGCGGAAGGTTTTAGTGACGACGGTAAAAAGTTCTGGCCATACGACAAAATACGCGACATCAACACCCTGTTGGAAAAATTGCCGGATTACAAAAGTAATTATGATGACACAACTTATAACAACTTATTGGGGGAAGCCCGGTTTCTGAGAGCATTTTATTACTTCGGGATGGCTAAACGTTACGGAGGCGTGCCTATTGTTGATAACGTGCAAAGTCCTACCGATCCTGCCGATTTATTGGACGTATTTCGAGCAACCGAATCGGATACATGGAAGTTTATACGCGATGATCTCCAATTCGCGATGGACAATATGTTCGCTACTTCTGATGCCGGGCGCGCTAATAAATATGTCGCTGCAGCCTTGATGTCCCGCGCGATGCTTTATGCCGGAACAATTGCCAAGTACGGAAGTTACACGCCTTCTACTCCCGAACCCGCCGCAAGAGCCGGTTATGTGGGTATTCCGCTTGAACAGGCAAACGATTTCTTTAATGAAGCTTATAATGCCTGTGTATTTATAGAGGGCGGAAACTATGAACTGACAGGAGAAAACGCTGCCAACAAGGAACAGAATTATGTGGATCTGTTCCTGCAAGACACAAAAGAAGACATCTTCGTCAAGTATTTCAATTCGACCGCTCCGAGCAATATGGAGCTTTACCACAGTTACGACGGCGCCACATCTCCCTCTCCGGACTTTTCAAACTGGCCCGGATCGGAATGGGTTCCAACACTGGAAACTGCCGAAATGTTCCAAAAAATGCCGATAGAAAATGCCGACGGGACTCCGATTCGTTTCAATACCCGCGAAGAACTCTGGCAACAAGGAGGACTTGAACCTCGCCTGTTGGCAAGTATTTTCTTCCCCGGTATGGAACTTCGCGGCAAGACTTTCGACATTCTGAGAGGTATCTACAGAACCTATACCGGAACGATGGCCGACGCGCAAATGGGAGCTTCTGATGCGCCTATCAACAATCAGAGTAATCGTGCCATAGGAAGCGGTAAAAACGAAACATTCAAGGGTAAAGGCGACTGGTTGCCGGACAACACGTTGGTAACGG
>WRFZ01000026.1 GCA_009778655.1 Candidatus Azobacteroides sp. | reverse complement strand
TAGAGGTAGATGCGTTCAAGTCAATGTCAGCGGCTTTGACGGAAGCAACCGATCCGGTCAAATCCCGCTTTTTAACCGTTCCATAGCCGATTACTACTACTTCATCCAATTCTTTTTTATCAACGCTCATTACCACATCAATTGCTTTCCGATTTTTTATTTCCATTTCAATCGGCTTCATGCCCAAATAATTGAAATAAAGGATAGCGTTTCCGGGCGCATTAATACTGTAAGCGCCGTTTACATCTGTAATTACACCGGTGGAAGTTCCCTTAACGGAGACGCTTACGCCAATCAAAGGCTCTCCGCTCTCATCAGAGACAGCGCCGGTTACCGTTGTTTGCGCCGTTATTTCTATTGCAGAAAGTAAGAAAAGTAGAAACAGCAGCGTTTTTCCCGCTTTTTTGAGATTGTGTTTCATAATTATATTATATAAATAAGGATTAATTTAGATTACAATTAAATACATAAATTTTTCTTCCGAAAAATCTCATCGCAAAATTAAATACGAACCTATGTAGAGCCTATGTCCGGTTGTATTTTTTTCTTGTTCTATTGTGAAAATTACAGGAAAGTCTTTACTCGCACCTTACCGTGAGCAGAAAAAAAAGCCGTACCGGATAACCGGATACGGCTTTTTTATTATGTCGAGATAGGGCGACTCGAACGCCCGGCCTCCACGTCCCGAACGTGGCGCGCTACCAACTGCGCTATATCTCGTTTTTTGCGCTGCAAAGGTATAATAAAATAATGAATAAAGCAAAATAACCGGGAATATTCTTTTTGGCTTCACGAAAACGGATTCAAGCTTTACGGCCGACCGCTCCGATTGTTTACATTCGCGAATTTGCGAACATGAATTATATTATATGTCTGGCAATTGTTATCCTTTCGCTTTTCGTTTTTCACAAAACAACGCAATGGCTTGCAACCCGAGAATCAAAAGGATGAGTACCGGAAATGTTTTTATTCCGAAAACTTCGGATACGTATCCCATTAAATAGTTAATCAAAGAATTACCGCACAGCCCTATAAAAAGAACAATGCCGATCGCCGTTCCCGTTGTTTCTTTGTAATGGTTTCCGATAAATCCCATTACAATCGGGAAAACTCCCGCCATTCCGCTTCCGACCAAGAATAAGCCGATGGCAACCGGCGTGAAATGAGTGAAATAATAGAGTAAAATACTTCCGATCCATGTGATAATCATTCCTATCGTCAATACGGAGTAGGGTTTGGCGGATTGCAGCAGGAAAGCCAGCGCTATTCTGGACAGCGTTATTCCTAAAATAAGAAAAGTGAGCGAGAATATAATTTTTTCGTCCGGTATCGGCGTACTTGCCGTTAAATAGCTTGTTGTCCAATTGTTTAATAGTCCTTCTAAACAACATTGGAAAAAAAGAACCAAGCTCAGTAAAAGCAAAATCGGTTCTTTGATTAAAGACAAGGCTTTTTTTATCGGAAATCCTTGCGCGTGTTTGGGTTTTGGAAATCGAACGACTGCAAAGCAGATTATACACAGAAGCATAAAAAACCCTGTCCGACTTAATATTATTTCGTATGAATATATTTTGGAAAGCGTTCCGAGTAAAAGAGGGATTCCCAGAGCGCCCACGCCGTAAAAAACGCCGAGAAAGCTCAGTTTCGCATTTCTTTCGTTACCGTCGCAGATATCGGCGACCAATGCGTTGGTTTCTCCGTTCAATATGCCGCCTCCGAAACCAATCAGAAAAATACAGAAGCGAAGGAGATTCAGTCGGTCGAAATACGACAAACCGATTAATCCCAAAGCAGAAATAAAGGTACTTATTATTAACAGATTTTTATATCCGAAACGATCTACGATCGGCCCAAATACCAAAGAACCGGATAGTACGCCTATCGGGAGGAATGTGACCAATGAAGATGCTCCGACAGGGTCGAGCGAATATTTTGCCGTTACGGAAGGCAAGACGGAACCCATAACTATAAATGCGATTCCGAAGAAAGTCATTCCGAGACAGGCGGATATATAGACAGAGATTTTGTTATACATAACTTTTTGTTGCGTTTACTTGTTTTCGCAGTCGTCCTTTTTTCGGACAAGCGGAGCTGATTCGACGGTTACGTTAGACGGGTCCAAGTCCAGAATTTGAGTATCGGAAGTGACAAATCGTTGAATAGCGCCGTAAATGAGCAAAACGATTTTTTTGAAGAAAGGCAAGAGCAGGCTCTTGCGCATAATGCGTTCCACTACCATATACCGGAAATCGCCGCGTATATTGTTTTCACGCAAGGAAGGATAGCGACTTAACAAATCAACGTCGCCGGTTTCTTCCATTTTTTCTGCAATTTTTCGCAAATAGTCATCCACATGAAATCCCAACTTGAACCCGGAAGTAATATCAATACGGAATATTTTTCCTTTGACAAAAGTAGTTACTTGATAATCATATTCATAAGGTTCATCACTGCGCCGTAAATAGACAAACCAATACGTATCCGCTCTTTTGGGTTGCCGATGGATGAGCGAATAAATGATTTTGCTTTCAATATCCGTTTTATATTTAGCCCGCGTGACATAAACTAAATGAGTGGCATATTTGGGAACTTGTATGTCGCAACTTAATTGATCCAACACCGGGATTATCGGAGCAATCTTCTCGTAGGTTACACACCGATTTTTAATGCGGTAGCCGTTGTACCAAATGTACATGACAAAAAATATGAACCCGGCAATCAGAATGGTGATAAATCCTCCGTGCGTAAATTTCATGCTGTTTGCCAGCAAAAATCCGGATTCTATAAGCAGAAAACACAAGGTAATCGGAATTGATTGCCATAACTTTATCTCTTTTACCTTCATATATAAAAATAGGAGGAGGGTGGTCATTAACATCGTAATGGAAATCGAAAGTCCGTAAGCAGCTTCCATGTTGGAAGAAGATTTGAATATATAGATGATTAATATACAGAGAATCATTAGGATATAGTTAACGCCGGGTATAAACATTTGACCTTTTATTCTGGTCGGATATTTGATTTTGATGTTGGGCCACAGTTCTAACGAGATAGCTTCGGCGATTACCGTAAAAGATCCGCTGATTAGCGCTTGGCTGGCAATAATCGCCGCAAGAGTAGCCATAAGCACTCCGGGTAAAGAAAACCACGACGGAATGATTTCAAAGAAAGGATTCACATTAGGAATAATCTTACCGGGATGAGTGATTATCCAAGCCCCTTGTCCCAAATAATTCAACAGTAAAGTAATCTTTACAAAAATCCAAGAAGCTTGAATATTGTGTAATCCGCAGTGTCCCAAGTCGGAATACAATGCCTCCGCCCCGGTTGTACAAAGAAAAATAGCGCCCAAGATAATCAATATTTTGGGGGACGATTTCAGAAAAAGAATGGCATTGATTGGATTAAAAGCTTTTGCAATAGGCAAGTATTCTACAAAGTTGCTTAGTCCGAAGGTTCCCAACATAATAAACCAACCCAACATAATTATACCGAAAAATCGTCCCAGAGAAGCCGTTCCGAAAGGTTGCAGCGCAAATAAGACAAGAATAATCCCGATGGCCACGGATACGACCGGAGTGAACGAATAGATATTGTGCAACCCTTCGACGGCCGAAACCACCGTAATGGAAGGGGTAATAACCCCGTCGGCCAACAAGGTTGCGGCGCCGATAGCTGCAATAATATATGCCCAACGGTATTTTTTGCGAATGAGAGCAAATAAAGAAAGGATTCCGCCTTCTCCTTTATTATCGGCTCGAAGTGTAATCAATATATACTTGACAGAAGTTTGCAAAGTCAATGTCCAAATTACGCAGGAAACAGCGCCGATGATATATTCCGGATGATTATAAGGAAGAGCATTTAATACCGCTTTCATCACATAGAGCGGAGAAGTCCCGATATCGCCGTAAACAATCCCGATAGCGATAATAATCCCCATTGTTCGAAAAGCGGGCCCGTGTAAATGAGTGTTTGAAAGATTATTCTTCATCTATAAAAATACTTGAAATCGGGCGCAAAAGTACTCAAATTTTTATTGATACCATATAAAAAATAATCGAATATTATTTTATCGGGTGTCCTCAGAATTTCTTTTTAATGGTAAAGATGCAACGCGCCAATTCCCGGCAAGCGGCCCGATTGATTTTCCCCGTTGGCGTAAGCGGAATCGTTTCGGTTTCCGATATATATTTCGGTCGTTGGAAAACCGGCAATAAAGCATTGATTTGTTCCGTAGAAATGGTTTGTCCTTTGGGTATCAGTAAAACTACCGCTTCTCCGAACTTCGGATGCGGGACGGAAGTTACGACAAAGTTACCGGTAATAGCGGAGCGAAGCGTTTCTTCAATTTCTTCCGCCCGTATTTTGATTCCCCCGCTGTTGATGATATTATCCTTACGTCCGAGTATGCGAAAACGTCCGTCCGGAAGCAATTCGGAAATGTCGTTGGTATAAATAATTTCATCGGCAACCCGGAATGCTTCGATGATTAATGTTTTTTCCGGAGAAAACGATAATTTTACGGATGGAAAAGGCGTATAGTAATCCGAGGCTTCCGGTCCGTTCAGACGACGAAGCGCAATATGGGAGAGCGTTTCCGTCATACCGTAGGTTGAATAAACCGCATTCGGAAACGTTTGTATCGTTCGGCTGAGTTCCGGGTCAATGGATCCGCCTCCGATGAGGAGAA
>WRFZ01000025.1 GCA_009778655.1 Candidatus Azobacteroides sp. | reverse complement strand
CCATCCTTTATACCGATTTTTTCTTGGCGACCACCATACAAAAATTGGATAGTTTGAACGCTGTCAGCGCTTTGGTTTATGTTGCCGATCACGGAGAGAATTTGTTCGATACACCGGATAATGTGGTTTTGCATGCGGGAAGCAAATTCACGCCTTATGATTTGCATGTGCCTTTTTTTGTTTGGACTTCCGACAAATACAATCTCCGGTATCCGAAGAAAGAAGAAAATTTGTTACGAAATAAAGATAAACGATTAACCTCCGATTGTATTTTTTATTCCATTCTTGATATAGCGGATATTACGTTCCCCGAACAAAATCCGGAAAAAAGTATCGCTTCGGACCTGTTAAAAGAAGATTCCGTCCGATACATGATCAATACCGATATGAAAGTTCAAAAAGGATTTTAAATAATTATGGAAGCAAATGAAAAAATGAATCTTTATTTAATCGGATACATGGGAACCGGAAAAACGTCGGTCGGCAAATTACTGGCTAAAAAGTTGAACCGATCATTTACGGATATTGACGGGTTTATTGAAAATCGTTACCGCCAAACCATCGCCGCTATTTTTGAGGAAAAAGGAGAATCCGGTTTTCGCGAAATCGAACGCCGCGCCTTACTGGAAATCAGCGGATTCGAAAACATTGTCGTTTCGACCGGCGGCGGGTTACCCTGCTTTTTCGACAATATGGATTTAATGAACCGAACCGGAATTACGATTTACCTGCGGGCAAGCGTAAACGATTTGGTTTATCGGTTGAATTTCAATAAACAAAAACGTCCTCTGATAAAAGGGAAAAGCCCGGAAGAACTGCGAGATTTTGTGGAGGAAAGCTTAAAAAAAAGAGAATCGTTTTATAACCGGGCCGGGTTCATTGCGGATGTTCCCTACTGTTCCACGGAAAAAGAAATGGACCAGTGGGCTGAAGACATAATTGCTCAAATTTCGTAAATTTACGTTTTCAAGTTCCGGTTTATGTTTTATTTCTCCGATAAAACCGGTATTGAATTATAAATATCCACCAATTTAACATTAAATTAAACAAAAAAAAAGCAATTGACCTATTTATAAAAAAAAATAACTGAAATATGAAAAAAATTTTATATCTTTGTTTTTTTTAAAGGAATTTTTTTAACTTTGCTCCGAAAATGTTTTTTCATCATTTTCAAATGATAATAAGTAAATAATTAAAATTTTCAAAATAATAGAAACAAATCATTAACAGCAGATTATGGAAAACGAAACAAGAATTAAAGAAATGGAGAGCGTTGTTATTCGGTTTTCCGGCGACTCGGGCGACGGAATGCAGTTGGTAGGCAACTTTTTCTCCAATCTTTCGGCGGAATTAGGTAACGACCTTATCAATTTTCCCGACTACCCGGCTGAAATACGTGCTCCGCACGGAACACTGAGTGGCGTCTCCGGATTCCAAATACAGATTGGCGGAAAAAAAATATTTACGCCCGGCGATAAAGCCGATGTATTGATTGCAATGAATCCGGCTGCATTGAAAGTCAATGCGCAATTTCTCCGATCCGATTCAGTAGTAATCATTGATACCGATTCATTTCAAGCTCCTGATTTGGAACGGGCTTTGTTTACGACAGATGACCCATTCAAAGAATTAGGATTAAGTTCCGTACAAGTAGTCCCGGCATCCATTACGCAAATGTGTAAAGACGCTTTGGAGGGAATCGCGGACAACAAACAAGCGCTCCGAAGCCGGAACATTTTTGCCTTGGGGTTGGTGTGCTGGTTGTTTAATCGTCCTTTGGAGATTGTCGAAAGACTTTTATCCGAGAAATTCAAAAAGAAACCGGATGTATTGAAAGCCAATTTGTTGGTTTTACAAGCCGGATTCAATTACGGACACAATATTCATGCTACGGTTTCCACTTATCGTATTGAAACTGTTCCGCAGCAAAAAGGATTTTATACCGACGTCAGCGGTAATCGGGCGACGGCATTCGGATTGATTGCCGCAGCCGAAAAAGCCGGTTTAACTTTGTTCTTAGGTTCTTATCCGATTACTCCGGCAACCGACATCATGCAGGAATTGACCATTCATAAAGAATTGGGCGTAAAAGTAATGCAAACGGAAGACGAAATAGCCGGCATTTGTACGGCAATCGGAGCTTCTTTCGCCGGAAATCTGGCGGCAACCAGCACTTCCGGGCCGGGTTTAGCGTTGAAAAGCGAAGCCATCGGTTTAGCGGTTATCGCCGAACTACCTTTGGTTATTGTTGACGTTCAACGGGCGGGTCCTTCAACCGGCATGCCGACCAAGAGCGAACAGACCGATTTATATCAAGCGCTGTATGGAAGAAACGGGGAAAGTCCCATCGTAGTAATGGCAGCCGTTTCGCCCACCGATTGTTTCGAGTCCGCTTACATGGCATCTAAAATTGCGTTGGAACACATGACTCCGGTTATCTTGTTGACCGACGGATATGTCGCCAACGGTTCTTCCGCTTGGCGAATTCCCGACTTGAAAGAATATCCCGACATCAAGCCGCCCTACGTAAGCCCTAAAATGAAAGAAGGATGGACTGCTTATCTGCGCAATTTGGATACCGACGTCCGCTATTGGGCGGTTCCGGGAACGGAAGGGTTTGCTCACCGCATCGGAGGATTGGAAAAAGATTATTTCAAAAGCGTAATAAGCATTGATCCCGAAAACCATGACAAAATGGTGAATGTGCGACGAAGCAAGATCGAAAAAATAGCCGATTATATTCCGTTGCAAGAAGTTTACGGAAATAAGGATGCCGATGTATTGGTTGTAGGATGGGGCGGAACTTATGGTCATTTATCCGAAGCAATCGAAAAAATACAAAAGCAAGGGAAAAAAGTAGCATTCACTCATTTTCGCTATATTAATCCTTTACCCAAAAATACGGAAGAAATCATGCGGAAATACAAGAAGGTGATTGTTATTGAACAAAATTTGGGACAATTCGCCGGCTACTTACGCTCGAAAATCGGAGGATTCAATCCGTATCAGTTCAATCGTGTGAAAGGGCAGCCCTTTCTTGTTCACCGCTTAGTGGAGGAAATAGTTAAATTAATTGATGAATAAAAAACAGTAGAATTATGACAACTCAAACAATATATCAGGCAAAAGATTACAAAAGTCCGCAATTGGTGCGTTGGTGTCCGGGTTGCGGCGATTACGGCGTTTTGAGCAGCTTGCATAAAGCAATGGCTGAATTGGGAGTAGCTCCGCATAATATTGCCGTTATTTCGGGTATCGGGTGTTCATCCCGATTACCGTATTATATGAACACCTACGGATTTCATACGATTCACGGCCGGGCTGCCGCTATTGCAACCGGCGTTAAAGTAGCTAATCCGAAATTGTCGGTCTGGGTAGCTACCGGCGACGGCGATTGCTTAGCCATCGGAGGTAATCATTTTATCCATGCGGTACGCCGGAATGTGGATATCAACATTTTAATAATGAACAACAAGATTTACGGGTTGACCAAAGGACAATATTCTCCGACTTCCGATCGCGGATTTGTTTCCAAATCATCGCCTTACGGAACGGTGGAAGATCCGTTCCGTCCGGCGGAATTAGCCATCGGCGCTCGAGGAACCTTTTTCGCCCGTATGCTGGATACGGATATAAAGAACTCACCCGAAATTATCAAGGCGGCGGCTCTGCATAAAGGAGCTTCAGTTATTGAAACGCTGGTGAATTGCGTGATTTTTAACGATGGTATTTATAACAATATCACCGTAAAAGAAAATCGGCCGGATAAAACCTTGTTCTTACGTCACGGTGAAAAAATGATTTTCGGAAAAGACAACAACAAGGGAATTGTCAGGGACGGATTCAATCTGAAAGCGGTAACTGTCGGAGAAAACGGTTATACCATGGAAGATGTTTTGGTACACGATGCTACGACTCTCGATCCTTCTTTACATTTGAAACTGGCGCTGATGGACGGCAAGGAATTACCGGTAGCCTTAGGCGTGATTCGCGATGTCGCCGCTCCGGCTTACGACGCAGAGGTAGAAGCGCAGATTGAAAAAGTAAAGGCTAAAAACCCGGTTCGTACTCTGCGTGAATACTTGATGTCGGGTGATACTTGGGAAGTGAAATAGGGAACATGCAAAGTTAGATAATTCTACTTTTCGTCTGCAAAGGTCAATCCCGCACTAAGTGCGGGATTTTTTGTGCAAAAAAATGAATATTGATTTCTTACCTTTAGAAACTCCGCAAAAAATGTTATCTTTTATATAAAATCAAAGATTTTTATTTAGCCTTTTCCATTTTTCAATGGGAAATGGTAACTTTGTACTTTCTAAAAAATCTATTGAGATGTTAACAAAAGAATACATTACGGAATTGAAATATAGAGGAAATGGAGAAATCTCTTCCTTGATAAATGCCCAACGAGATGTGGGTAGTATCAATTACATTCTTGAAAGTTTAGGACAACTTCCCAATAATTTCAATCCCGACTTTCTATACAATCTTTTAAATCATAATCATGCGCAAGTCCGGTTAAATGCTGTAAAAAATATTGCTAAATTAAACGGAAAGTCAGATACAAATTCACTTTTTACTCTTTATCAAAAAGAAAATGACACTTCTGTTC
>WRFZ01000024.1 GCA_009778655.1 Candidatus Azobacteroides sp. | reverse complement strand
TTTACTTTATCGGCATAGATGGAATTGGGATACGTATTAAGAAAATCTTCCAAAACGGTGACCGATTCTCCGAATGCCGAAACCGAATTTTGATGCAGCAACATGGCGTAGTTATACAAAGCGGCTTCTTTGGCTTGCGGATCAAAATCAAGACGAGAAGCCGTTTGAAAAGCCATGAGCGCTTGATTGGTATTTCCTTGTTTCAGATAAGCTTGCCCAAGATACAGATTCGTATTTTGTCCGAGGGCATCATTGCCGGGATTACTCAAGCTCCAGTTTTCAATGGCTTTCGGATAATTGTTTTGAGAGTAATAAGCCAATCCCAATGCATACAAATCTTCGGGATTCGGATGTTCGGCTCTTCCCGTGTAACGGGAAAGGTATTCGATGGTTTTCGGATAATTCGCTTCCCGATAATAAGACAGACCGACTAACCGGTTGATTTCCGTATTATAATCGAAATTAAAAGAGGGATAATCGGTCAATAAATTTATTCCTTCACTGATGGTTTGTTGGTAACGTCCTTGAGCAAAATTAATTTGCGTTAAATAATACAATACATCCGGTTTGAAATCCGGTTGATTTTTCACCGAATTAAAAAAGGCGGTTGCTTGTTTGTAATCGCCTTCGGTATAATAAATATAAGCAAGATAATAAGTAGCAGCCGCACGGTAATTGTCGCTATTCTCCCGGAGCAGAGAAAACAATCGTTCGGCTTCTTTCAGCTTTTGCGTTTTCAAGTAAGAAAATCCCATACGGTAGGCATAATCTTCCTGTTGCGTAGCGGAAAGATTATCCAAATCCGCCTGATTGAACCAATAGATAGCGACCGGATATTCTCCCTGCGCATAATGAGCGGAACCGATCATAAAGCAGGCCTCATCCCGGTGACGGTTCACCGGATAATTGTCCAAATAATATTTCAGATCCAATCCGGCATCCTTTTTCCCCATATAGAAGGACGAAGCGGCTAATAAAAAATCCGACTCTTGAATCAATTCAAGATCGGACGCCGTTTTTTTATATTCCAGTATTTTACCGATACAACCAGCATAATTTTGGTTATTGTACATGCTTTTGCCCTCTCGGAAAAGCAAATCGTGGGAAATGAAACTTGCCGAACGCTGTGCCGGCGCCTTGATTTCCAACAGGCAAAAAATACAACTGAGAAAGAAAATAAATTTTTTCATTGGTGTATCATTATTTATATCTAAAAAAGGAAGGGACAAAGATAGTGAATAATCCTTTATCGGCGAAATGCAATATAGGCAACCCCGCCGGATAAGTAAGAAATATCAGAAGATTTTTTTCAAAAACCGACGAATCGTATTCATCACCTGCGTTTGATATTTAACGCACATTGCCGGATTAATATAAACTTTGTCGAAACCGTTGGCTTTCATTTGTCGGTAGAAAAAGAAATGTTCGGTTTTACATTCTACTTTCTTGTCTTCATTCATCAAGACTCCATATCGGCAATTAGCAATTGCTTTCCTTTTATATACAGCCAAACCGCCGAATGCGGAGGCTACTCGAATAAGAGGCATATTCGGTTCTAAAAAAGCCCATTTATATTGTGCCGCTTGAATCGAATCCTCCGTTTGAGGAATATGTTCTTGTCCGCATTCGATTAAAGCATAAGTGTCGTAGTATCTTTTTCTGAAAAACGAAGACGGAGCGCGAGAAATACCGTTGGCTGCGAGCGCATCCCATTCGTAATTCAAAGCGAAAGAGAGGATAATTCCTTTGATATGAATCTCGCGAACATCCATATCCACTACGATTACATAATCTCCGGGCAAATTTTCTTTATCTATATAATCCAAATAATAATTCCGATATTCAGCCATTTTTTTAATCCGGTGTGCGGAAAAAATGGGATTGACTTCCGAATGTTTTTCGGGAATGGTAATGGTATTAAAATCATTCAGCGAGATATGAACGTTTTTCCTTTCATTTGCCCAATCCGTAAGAATCTGCTCCGTATTATCCACACTGTCGTTTTCAAACATCACCACACGATAATCCTTAGCCAAATCGCAAAGATGATTGATTGTCCGGATATTTTTTTTCAGATTCTTTCCGCAATTCCTTACGATGCCGCAAATAATAAGAGTGGATTCGGACAGTTTTTTTAAGCCTTCGTTTAGCATAAATCGTTATTATTTTGTAATATATATTTTAAGAAAAAATTTCTTTAAAATAGGTTTTATACAATACCAATAGAATTTATATATGATTTTAGGAAGAAAATATTTTTTGATTATAATTAATATTTTTTGATTCGTCGGTAATTTTTCCGTCGCCCATTTATTTTTTAAATATTTATTATAGATCAATGCTTTTATATTTTTGTTTTCGCATTTTCCGCCGGAGGAAAGAAACCATGCATAATTTTGTAAATTATAATAAGCCAACTCATTTGCTATTTCATCATAATCGAAATATTGCCGGAAAAAGTTTTCCGACCATTCTATGGCGTAAATTAATGAATTAAGAGCTTTTTTGTCCATTTTCCGGCTGACGGCATCGGGTCTTTGTATATAGCAGTAAATATATTTATTTAATAATGAGACAGAACCATTCGATTCGTAAATATGATGTATTAATTGAAAATTAATAATGTCATCTTCTTTCGGGCTTATATTAAGAGGTATATCAAGCGTATTTTCAAATATCTCTTTTCTTATTAAGCGTCCCCATATCATTCGATTACATTTAGTCGTCAGAAGGGATTTCAAAATTCCGTATTCATCATTATTGTAAAAGGAGCTGTTTCGTTCTTTGGTAATATTCTGATTTTCATAGATTTCTAAATAATCGCCGATAACCATGTTTGCATTTGTTTCGAGCGCTTTATCGTATAAAATTTCTATAGCATTAAGGCTGATATAATCATCGCAATCAATAAAAAAAACATATTCGCCTTTGGCAAATTCCAACCCCTTCAGACGAGCGCTTGTTACGCCGCCGTTCGGTTTTTTAATTATACGGATTCGATTATCTTTTCGGACATATTCTTCTAATAGAGGCAATACTCGTGAATCCGAACTTGAATCGTCAACCAATATAATATCTAAATCAAGATAGGTCTGATTAATTACGGATTCAATACATTTGCTTAAATAGTCAAACGCATTGTAAACAGGAATGATTATGCTTATACAAGGGGTATCTTTCATATTTAAATGTTGCCGGATTTACTTTTCCGGTCAATATAATTTCAACAAATATCGAATCAGTCTTTTCCAAGAAAATGGCTTAAATTTGTTATCTATTTTCTTTTTAGGAAGAACATATTGAGGATGTTGGAGTGGAAACGATATAGCGTTGGCTGACGGCGCACTCGCTTTCTTCGAGGTATGCACGGCATTCGGGTCGCCCATACCGATATTTTTTACCATATTGACCGAAGGACAAATCGTTAATTGATTTTGCAAACGTAAGGTAAAAAAATATTGCGTATCCCAAGTATTTATACCGTTTCGGTTGTTTAAAACATCCGAAATAAAAGAGGAGAAATAAATCTCTTCCCATTTATTGCAAAACAGAAAAGATCGGTTGTTTTTTTGTTCTTCCCAAAAAGACAAATTTATGTCGTAATTCTTCCAGACTCTGCGCCAAGAGGCCCAACCCCAAATAAGAGAGCAGGAACAGAAATCATAGCTAAGCCCCCTTTCAATAATTTCGGGTGCAGAATTGCCTCCGCTGATATGTCCGATTCGAGTATCATCCTTATATTTATTGAGCAATTCTTCGCAATAAGGAAAAAAAGAAGGATCGGGCAAGCAATCGTCTTCCAAAATAATGCCTTGCTCCACATTTTCAAAAAACCAAGTAACGGCTGAACTGACCGCTGCTTTGCATCCTAAGTTTTCTTCCCGGAATAACGTTTTCAATTCGCAATCCCAATCCGTTTGTTTAATAATGTCTCTTACTCGTTGACATTTTTCGGCTTCTCCCGGTTTGTTTTTTCGTGCGCCGTCGGCTGCGACAAACAGGTATTTGGGCTTTTGTTGACGAATCGCGTTGAAAACCTTTCGGGTAGTATCTTCGCGATTGAAAATCAAGAATAAAACAGGCGTTTCAAACATAATTAACGAATTGACAGAATTGATTTGAAATATTGAATCGTTTTTAGCAAACCTTCTTCCAATTGCACTTTCGGTTCCCAATCCAACTCTTTTTTCGCCATGTTGATGTCCGGACAACGTTGCATGGGGTCGTCTTGCGGCAACGGATGGAAAACAATTTTTGATTTCGAATCGGTCAATCGGATTATTTTTTCAGCTAATTCAATGATGGAATATTCTCCCGGATTGCCTATATTAACAGGACCTGTAAGCGAATCTTTCGTATTCATAAATCGAATTATTCCTTCGACCAAATCGTCAACGTATTGGAAACTGCGCGTTTGTTCTCCATTACCATATATGGTGATATTTTCATTTCTAAGCGCTTGAATAATAAAATTGGAAACAACTCGTCCGTCGTTCGGAAGCATCCGCGGACCGTATGTATTAAATATCCGGACGATTTTTATTTTGACGCCGTTCATGCGGTGATAATCCATGAATAAAGTTTCAGCACAGCGTTT
>WRFZ01000023.1 GCA_009778655.1 Candidatus Azobacteroides sp. | reverse complement strand
CCTCAAAGTAAGGAAGCAATTCTCCGAATTGTTCCGTGGAAAGACCCGTCAGAGAACGGAAACTTTTTTCGTTATCTTGATAATCTATATATTTCATCCTGCAAAGATACACACGCGCACGTAATATAAAAAATCTAATTTACATTAACTCTATTGAATTATAAACTACGTTGTATTTATTTTTTTGACGCCGTAAAGTTACTATTATATTACTGAATTATAAATAATTATTGATGTAGATACGGCATCAAAACGATGTAAATTACACATCAATTTTGCATTTGACGTATTGAGAGTAGTAATTGAAAAAGTCGGTTTTTAGGATAATGGATATCTTGACAAGAAGTTCTGTATCCATTCGAGGTTTTTGGAGTTGGCGATGCAGGTCGCCACGGTCGCATTGCATTTGTCGGGCAAGCCATGCAAATATACAATTTTTTAATTACAGAAACCGAACATTCTTAAAAGCATAACTGCGTTCTTCATTCTCTTCGGTAACCAAATGTAAAAAACCGTCATCGGAAACCCGGTCCATGCGGGCATAAAATATTTCTTCATCGGCTTTATAGCGATGAAAGCCGGTTCTGCGATACAATGCGTCGTGATACATTCGAATGAGGTTTTCGGTATCTCCTTCTTTCAGTCGTTCGTATCGGTATAAAATATTTTGAATCAATTCTAAAAGAATTGATTCCGTATCATAGTCCCGACCGGTAATCTGTTTCAAAGAAACCGGCCGCGGGGCCTTACTTAAAAAGCGTTCCTGATTAATGTTTATTCCGATTCCGGCAACCGACAACTTATACTCGTTCCCTACTAATTCATTTTCAATTAATATTCCGGCTATTTTACGTTCGTCGTAATAAACATCGTTCGGCCATTTGACGGTAATCCCGGCGACATAGGCATCCAACGTTTCTTTCACGCCTAAACCGATTACTTCCGAAAGGAGAAAATACCGTTGAATCTGCAAAAAGGAAGGATACAAAAGAATGCTGCAAGTAATATTCTTTCCCGCCTCCGATTCCCAAACATTTCCCCGTTGACCTTTTCCCTCTGTTTGATTGGCGGTTACCACTACCGTTCCTTCTTCAAGAACCTCTTTGTGCGCCAATTCTTTCAAATAGTCATTGGTAGAGGTAACCTTCTCAATGGGAATAATATTCACGTTGCACTTGTTTGGGTAATTTTTTTACGACTTCGTCAATAGAATGCCAAATCTGAAATTTCACGTCTTCATCGCTCATTTGCCGATTCAAATAAATCCTATTCCAATATTTTTTATTGAAATGATAAGCCGGTTCGACGCAAGCATATTGCTCTCGTAATTCAATCGCCTTTTCCGGATCGCATTTCAAATTTATACACAATTCCGGATTATCAATCGGAATCAGAGCGAACATTTTGTTCAACACTTTAAAAACCAAAGAAACGTCATCAAAGGGAAAACATTCGCTCGCTCCTTTCAGTGATAGGCAATATTCACGAAGCTCTTCAATATGCATAGCCCAATGAGGCTTAATCAAGCCGTATGATATTATATATTTTCAAGAAACTCAACCTTTCCGGTTTCCAGATCATATATTGCGCCCACAATTTTGATTTCGCCTTTATCTTCCATTTCTTTCAATACAGGACTGTCTTTACGAACTTCGCTCACCATCAATCCCACATTGGCACGACAAACGGCGTCAAGAAATTCCGAATTGGCAACGGTTGTGTCACCCTTAAAATTTACTTTCGCTTGATTGATGGCCGGCATAATTTTACTCAGTAATTCGGTGATGTTTCCGAGTTTTACATCATTAACAGCCGACTTGACGGCGCCGCAATGGCTGTGTCCCATTACCACTACCAATTTGGATCCGGATTCTTTACAAGCATATTCCATACTTCCCAAAATATCGGTATCTACAATATTTCCGGCAACTCGCGCTACAAAAATGTCGCCGATACCGCACTGAAAAATGTCTTCTACCGGAACGCGAGAATCTATACACGATAGTACTATGGCTTCCGGATATTGTCCTTGAACAGCATCCTGTACACGTTCCATGCTGTTGTTTACGGTAAGATTGTTGTTAGCGAACGCTTCATTTCCTTTTTTGAGGATTTTAATCACCGAGTCGGGAGTCAGTTTTGATTGCTCCTCCGCAGTAAGCACTTTTTTGTTGTTTTGCATTTCCGTATTGTCAACTTTTGTAACACTTAATTTGTTGTTATTTCCGGTACATGAGGCCATAAGCATGAGGCCAATGCTAAGAATCAGTAAATTTTTCATAAAACTTGTATTTTATAATGTTTATTTAAATTGGCGCAAAAATATAATATTTTAATGAGAAATCAAAAAAGTTTTTGTATAAACGCATTTTGAATAAACAAAAAATCAAACTATCTTTGCAAATTATATCATTGATTTTGTTCCGGCGGTTATTAAAATATTCCGGCGGGATGAAGAAAACGGTAAAAATAAAGAATGGACGATGTAAAAAATTTAGTAGAAACAATAGTAGAAGCATTACAGGAAAAAAAAGGCAGACAAATCGTTACGATGGACTTGTCAAAATTAGAAAATTCTATTTGCCAATATTTTATTATTTGTCAAGGCAAAACGCCTACGCAAGTTTCCGCTTTATGCGATTCGGTTTGGGATATGGTTTCCGACCGCCTGTACGAAAAGCCGATGGGTGCAGTCGGAATGAGGGAAGCTCAATGGATTGCTATGGATTACGGAACAGTGATGTTGCATATATTTGTCCCTGATCTCCGGGAATTTTATAACTTGGAAAATTTGTGGGCGGATGCCGTTATGACAGAAATCCCCGATATCTTATGAGCGAAAATAAAAATAAAAATCCTTATCCGCCGGGAAATAATAACAAACCCTTCAAGTTCAATATCAGTTGGATGTACGGGTTGATTCTTATCATGTTATTGGCGGTTTTTTTTACAAACAATACTCCCGAAAATAATAAAAAATTAGACTGGACCGAGTTTCAGAAATGGGCCGAAGAAAACGCTTTCAGCAAAATGACGGTTAACCTGTCGGAAAGAAAAGTGATAGCAACCATTAAACCGGAATTTGTCGTCGGTATATTAGGCACTGAAGTTTCTCCGAATAAGAATCCTTTGCGAAAAGATTCCGGAGCGACGGTCACGGTTACCATTCCGTCTGCGGATAAATTTACGGATTATTATGACCGATGGACTCGAGACGGGATTGATACTACTCTGACTTACGACGAAGGAAACAGTTTATTGTGGTCGCTACTTTTAAATGTTCTTCCTTTTGCTCTCCTTATTTTCGTCTGGATTTTTCTGGCGCGAAGAATGTCCGGCGGAGCCGGAGGCGGATTATTCAGCGTAGGAAGAACCAAAGCGCAATTATACGATAAATCGTCGCCTCAATCTCAGAAAGTAACATTTAGAGACGTTGCCGGATTGTCGGAAGCCAAACAAGAAGTAGAAGAAATTGTTGATTTCTTGAAAAAACCCGGTAAATATACCGACTTGGGAGCAAAAATTCCCAAAGGCGCTTTACTGGTCGGACCTCCCGGAACCGGTAAAACCTTGTTGGCAAAAGCGGTAGCCGGTGAAGCCGACGTGCCTTTTTTCTCGCTTTCGGGTTCCGATTTTGTAGAAATGTTTGTCGGAGTCGGCGCGTCAAGGGTACGGGATTTATTCCGTCAAGCCAAAGAAAAAGCGCCTTGCATTGTTTTCATAGATGAAATAGACGCAGTCGGTCGCGCCCGCGGAAGAAATCCGAATATGGGTGCAAATGATGAGCGGGAAAATACATTGAATCAGCTATTGACAGAGATGGACGGATTCGGTTCGAACAGCGGAGTGATTATTTTAGCCGCGACCAACCGCGCCGATATTTTGGATAAAGCCCTCTTACGAGCCGGACGTTTCGACCGACAAATCAATGTGGATTTACCGGAATTAAGCGACCGGAAAGAAATCTTTATCGTTCATTTACGTGATATTAAAATTGATAAATCGGTTGATACGGAATTTTTGGCTCGCCAAACGCCCGGATTCTCCGGAGCGGATATCGCCAACGTTTGCAATGAGGCAGCTTTAATCGCTGCCCGCAACGGAAAAGAATTTGTTCAAAAAGAAGATTTTATGAATGCGGTTGACCGGATTGTGGGCGGTCTGGAAAAGAAATCGAAAGTAACGACATTAGACGAACGTCGAACAATCGCTATTCATGAGGCCGGACACGCTACGCTGAGTTGGACGCTGGAACATGCCGATCCGTTGGTGAAAGTCACCATTGTTCCTCGCGGAAAAGCGTTGGGAGCCGCATGGTATATGCCTGAAGAAAGGCAAATTACAACTTTTCAGCAGTTACAAGACGAAATGTGTGCAACCTTGGGCGGACGCGCTGCCGAAGATTTGGTTATCGGGAAAATCTCCACGGGCGCCGCTAACGATTTGGAACGAATTACCAAGCAAGCGTATGCCATGGTTGTATATTACGGAATGAGCGACCGTTTGCCGAATTTGAATTATTACGATTCCAGCGGACAGGATTGGGGATTTACCAA
>WRFZ01000022.1 GCA_009778655.1 Candidatus Azobacteroides sp. | reverse complement strand
CGGAGCAGCTTCAATCAGATATTTCAATCCCTTGTAAGGAACGTGTCGGCCGAAAGTAAAAACGATTTTCTTTCCTCCGTATAATTGCTTGATTTCGTCAATTGCTTTTTCATCTTCTTCCCGTTTTTGTAATTTGTCTTCATTGACTGTATTGGGAATAATTCTAACCTTATTGCGCCACGACTGCAAAGGTTTTGAACCGGAGATATAAGTCGGTGCGGTTGCTACAATTTTATCCGCTCTTTTCAATAACCGGTTTTCGATCGGATGATAAAACAGATAAAGGAAATTCTGCTCGATAATATCGGAATGCCAATGTACAATCAATTCGGTTTTTTCAAGTAGAGACAATAATAAATAAACGCTGCTCAACGGATTAGGAGTATGGAAATGTACAATATCCGGATCAAAGGTTTTAAAAATATTTTTTAATTCTTTATAAAAAGAGAATGAAAGCGATTGACTGAAAAGTTTTTTCCAAACCCCGCAACGGGTAACAACTACACCTTCAACTATTTCCTTTACCGTTTGTTTTCCATCGTGGAAACAAATAACTTGGTGTTCAAATTCAGGCAAAACGGTCACAATACTGTGACATACGTCTTCTATTCCGCCGATATGCGGAGGATAATAATTCGGAATATGTAAAATCTTCTTTTTCACAGGCTCAATACGCAATGTTCTATTTTTATTTTTTCTTTTTTCGCGCTTATTTTGTAACGATGTTATACAAAGATAATATGATTTTATCGAATGTCAAAATAGTATTCCGCAAATTTCATCGTCAATCTTGCCATTCGAATTTTCAAATTTTCAAATTATATCTATCTTTGTGGTCTTAATTCATCTCGAATGCAAAAAGCGGCGGTAGTCATTCTTAATTGGAACGGTCAAAAATTACTGGAACGATTTTTGCCGGTTTTGCTAATGCATACTCCGGCTGATTCGGCTGAAATAATCATTGCCGATAACGGTTCGACCGATGGTTCGGAATCGTTTTTAGCCGCACATTATCCGCAAATCCGATGTATCGCTTTTGATAAGAATTACGGCTTTGCCGAAGGATATAATCGCGCTTTATCTCAATTGAATCATGAATATGTCGTACTGTTAAATTCCGATGTGGAAGTGAGCGCTTATTGGCTGAAAACCGCTCTTGACTTTTTGGATACTCATCCGGAGGTAGCTGTTCTTCAACCGAAGTTATTGGATTACAAAGATAAAACCGCCTTTGAATATGCCGGCGCTTCCGGCGGCTTTCTGGATATTTACGGGTATCCTTTTTGTCGGGGACGAATTTTTACAACCGTTGAACCCGATCACGGACAATACGACAAGCCGACGGAGATATTTTGGGCAAGCGGCGCTTGTTTGTTCATTCGTCTGAAAGATTATCGGGAAGCCGGAGGTTTGGATAAAAACTTTTTTGCGCATCAGGAAGAAATTGATTTGTGCTGGCGTTTGAAAGCAAGAGGGAAAAAAGTTGTATGCTTTCCTCAATCAATGGTTTATCATATCGGAGGCGCTACTTTGAAGATGGAACATCCCCGAAAAACATTTCTGAATTTCAGAAATAATTTATTAATGGTATATAAAAACCTGCCGGAAAAATATTACCGTAAAGCAATGCTTTTCCGCTTATTCTTTGACCATTTAGCCGCTTTTCATTTCCTCTTGAAAGGTTATCCGGCCAATGCTTTGTCGGTATTGAAAGCCCGACGCGATTTCCACCGGCAAAAAAAGAGTTACCGGATCATACGAAAAGAAAATTTAGAAAAAACCGTGAACGAATTGCCTTCCGGCATATTCCTCTATAGCGTCTTATGGAAATACTATATACTGAATCAAAAAAAATACAAGCAAATTTTCCCGGATGCAGAATAATCAAATAAACGAAGAAGTCGTTGATGTACAAGGCGCTCGCGTACACAATCTGAAAAATATTGACGTAAAAATCCCCCGTAATCAATTGACGGTTATTACCGGCTTGAGCGGCAGCGGAAAATCTTCATTGGCTTTCGATACGATTTTTGCCGAAGGTCAGCGACGGTATATTGAAACCTTTTCGGCTTATGCTCGCACGTTTTTGGGCAACTTGGAACGTCCCGATGTGGATAAAATTACCGGTCTGAGTCCGGTCATTGCGATTGAACAAAAAACGACCAATCGAAGTCCGCGCTCTACCGTTGGAACAACGACAGAAATTTACGATTTCTTGCGTTTGCTGTTCGCTCGCGCGGGAGAAGCCTACTCGTATCTGACCGGAGAAAAAATGGTCAAATACACCGAAGAACAAATAATAAATTTGTTATTGAACCGATATGAAGGACGAAAAATTTATATATTGGCTCCGGTAGTCAGAAATCGGAAAGGACATTATAAAGAATTATTTGAGCAATTGCGAAAAAAAGGATTTCTTACGGTTCGAATTGATGGAGAATTACGTGCCATTGCTCCCGGATTGAAATTAGACCGTTACAAGAATCACTCGGTGGAAGTGGTTGTTGATAAATTATCGGTGCAGTCCAAAGATGAAAAACGAATCAAAGAGAGCGTAAAAACCGCTATGCGGCAAAGCGACGGTTTGTTGATGGCGCTTGATGCGGAAACTCAAGAAATTCGTCATTTCAGCCGGCGGTTGATGTGTCCTTCCACCGGATTGTCGTACAGCGAACCGGCTCCGCATAACTTTTCGTTTAATTCTCCGCAAGGCGCTTGTCCGAAATGCAAGGGATTGGGCGTAATCAATCAAATTGATCTGCAAAAAATCATCCCCAATCCGGAATTAAGCGTATATCAAGGAGGAATCGTTCCTTTGGGTAAATATCGAAATGTGCTGATATTCTGGCAAGTAGAAGCTATTCTTAAAAAACACGACTTCGATATAAAAACGCCTTTGAAAGAAGTTTCGGAAGAAGCAATTGATGAAATTTTGAACGGCACCGAGGAACGTTTGCAGATTGTAAACGAATCTTTGGGTAATTCCAATTATTTTCTTTCTTTCGAAGGAGTCAGTAAATACATTACCATGCAATCGGAACAGGATACTTCCGCCGCAGCGCAAAAATGGGCGGATCAATTTATCCGTACTACGCCTTGTCCCGAATGTAAGGGCCAACGCTTGAATAAAGAAGCGCTTCATTATTTTCTGAACGGAAAGAATATCGCCGATTTGACGGAAATGGATTTGTCGGAACTTTATCCTTGGTTGTGTGATTTGGATAATCATTTATCGGAGAAGCAAAAACAAATTGCTGTGGAACTATTGAAAGAAATCCGGTCAAGGATGCGTTTCTTGTTGGACGTCGGATTGGAATACCTTTCCTTGAGCCGTTCGTCCGTCAGTTTATCGGGAGGAGAAAGTCAGCGGATACGGTTAGCGACGCAAATCGGTTCGCAATTGGTTAATGTGCTTTACATTCTGGACGAGCCGAGCATCGGTTTGCATCAACGCGATAACAGCCGTCTGATTGATTCCTTGAAACAGCTGCGCGATACGGGAAATTCCGTGATTGTGGTCGAACACGACAAAGAAATGATGTTGAACGCCGATTATGTCGTGGATTTGGGTCCGCGCGCCGGACGGAAAGGCGGAGAAATCGTCTTTGCCGGTACTCCGAAAGAATTACTCAAAGCAAATACCTTGACTTCTTCTTACATCAACGGAAAAGCAACGATTCCCGTTCCTTCGAAACGACGGGCAGGCAATGGAAAAACAATCGTTTTGAAAGGCGCCACGGGAAACAATCTCAAAAATGTAAGCGTTCGTTTGCCTTTAGGTCAATTTATATGTATTACAGGCGTCTCCGGCAGCGGAAAATCCACCTTAATTAACGATACTTTACAGCCGTTGATCAGTCAGAGACTGTATCATTCCATTCAAGACCCGTTACCGTTCAAATCCATTGAGGGATTAGAATTTATAGATAAAATAGTTAATGTTGATCAATCGCCGATCGGACGCACGCCCCGTTCCAATCCGGCTACTTATACCGGTATTTTTTCCGATATACGGAATTTATTCGTGGAAATGCCGGAAGCCAAAATTCGCGGATACAAACCCGGGCGATTTTCATTCAATGTGCCGGGCGGACGTTGCGAAACCTGCGGCGGAAACGGCTATAAATCCATTGAGATGAACTTTTTACCCGATGTGATGGTACCTTGCGAAGATTGTCACGGAAAGCGTTACAATCGCGAAACGCTTGAAGTGCGATACAAGGGAAAATCCATTGCCGACGTTTTGGATATGACCATCAATATCGCTGTGGAATTTTTTGAAAATATACCGAGTATCTATCATAAAATAAAAGTCTTGCAAGATGTCGGAATGGGATACATCAAATTGGGACAATCCTCCACTACGCTTTCGGGAGGAGAAAGTCAACGGGTGAAATTAGCCGC
>WRFZ01000021.1 GCA_009778655.1 Candidatus Azobacteroides sp. | reverse complement strand
AACGATATTTTCGGTTAAGATTCTTTTTCTTTGTAATTGAACCGGTTTTTGAGTTCTTCGTCAATCGCATTCATCAGTTTCTCAATCCCTTGCCGCAAGTCTTGCATTTGAACCTTCATCTCCATAAGAGTCAGCTTTTGATAATATATATAATACTTAACTCCGGGATCGTTCAACAGTTTCGAAACATGCATTTCTTCAGAAAAATCCATGGAAGCTTTTGAACCTATATAAGTGGTAAAGTTATGGCGCGACTCATCAAACGTCTTCGTATTCGCCATTACTCGATTAGGAAACTCGACTGTGTAAAAACGGGAGATTTCTTTCGATAGTTCCGCGTTTTCAATCAGTCGTAAATAACCGGAAGATTTGAAACTTTCAAAGCGGCTGTTGTCATAAGAAAAGTAATAGTTATTTCTTAAATATCGGCTATTGGCATCAATAAACGCGGCATCGATTCTGTGTTCGTTCATTTGTACCCAAACACTGTCGTAATAATCAAGTGTAGATTGAAGATCACCCCAGACCAATCTGTCCTTGACGATGGCTAAATCATTCCTTGTGCCGATTAAAAAATTCTTTTCCAATTCGCGTTCCTGTCTTTTCTCGCTCCAATTGTGAAACCAGAGTGTAATATTCACTGCGACAATGATAATAAATACTTCCCAAAGAAAGTCGCTGATCCGTTCATTCCATCTTTTCTTTTTGTCCGTCAGGGACTGCAACGCTTGTTTGGCGTGTTCCCGGATTAATTCTTCTTCTGCCATAATATCAATAATTTATAAATTTAAAATTTTGTTTGTTAAATATTTACGACAAAGTTATAGTTTTTTTCCGGGTTTGGCAACACATCCCCCTGTTCGCACCGATTCCGATCAATCGGAATAAGTATCGGGTTCGGTGTGCAGTAAATAACGCGCAGTTTACAAAACCGCGCGAGCTTTGGGTCGGGCAGGGGTATGCTACAGCCGTCAGGTTAAGCCGTAAACAGCTCCAAAATTACTTTTGCAAATTCAGGTGAAGTCCGGAAGAATATTGTATTTTTGTAAAAATAAATTTTAGCGTCATGATTATAGCAAATCCTATATACGACACGGTATTTAAACGTTTGATGGAAAACAAGCATATAGCAGGTTTTTTTGTAGGAACGTTAATCGGAGAGCAGATAGAAGATATTGCGATGGTTCCGCAGGAATACACCTACTACACAAAAGAAAAGAAAAAGGAAAGAAAGGAAAAAGAGGAGAACGACAGAAAAGAAGACTGGGTGGTTTTATCGGTAATACGGTATGATTTTGTGGCCACTATCCGCAATGCCGGCGGCGAGAATAAGAAAGTATTGGTTGAAATACAGAAATCAAGCAGGCCTGCCGATTTGATGCGTTTCCGCACCTGCCTTGGCGAACAATACAAACGCACGGACATGGTAGAAGTAGCCGGCGGTAAAATAGAAAAAGCGTTGCCTATAATCAGTATCTATCTGTTGGGTTTTACCATTCCTGAAATTAAAGCTGCCGCAATAAAAGTTAACCGTACCTACACAGACATGATAGCACAGACAGAGATAAAACAAAAAAGCGAATGGATAGAATCGCTGACACACGACGGCTATTTTGTACAAATCCCGCTTATCAAGGGCAAGCCCCGCACATCACTTGAAAAACTCTTGAGCGTTTTTGAACAGCAGTATTTCTTTGACGATAAAAAAACGGTAAAAGATTACGAATATCCGTTAGGTGACGACAATGTCAAAACAATGGTGGAAGTATTGCGTCATGCCGCCGCCGATGCCAAAACCAAAAGAGAAATGGAAGAAGCATGGTGGGCAGACCAAAATGAAAAAGAATATGAAAGAATGGAAAAAGAGATAGAGGCTGATAAGAAAATAATAGCAGAAAAAGACAGAAAAATTGCACAAAAAGACAAAGAAATAGCAGAAAAGGACAGAGAAATAGCAGAATTGAAAAAACAGTTGAAAAAATAATATCTACCAAAATGGGAAAAATATAACAACGACTATCCCTAATATCTTTTCTATCTTATATCTTTAAAGCAACATAAATCATTGCAACTCCTTATTTCACAAACCCTTGCTTATACAGTTGCGAGAAGAAAGCGGCAATGCGGTATTCGTAGTTTTCTTCGTGCCGGAAGTGTTCGGCCAAGGTTTCTGCAATCGTTTGAATGGTTCGTTTTCCGTCGATTAAATCCCAGACAGCCGTACCGTGTTCATCCAGCCGAATACGAATCATTGTCGATTTGTTTTTCGGAATAAGATATTTTTGCATAAACGTATTCCTGAAACGAGGGAAAGTAATCACCGACAACTCTCCCTCTTTTTCAGTTACAATATGTTCACCGGCAACCGGAACTAAATCAAATAAATTCTGTTTCACTCGCATGTTCCGGTTATTTCGTCGCATCCGCTTTTTTCAGCGGAATCGTAACAAAGAAGTAAGCAATAACGACGACAATAACCAATCCTATGATATAGGCAGGATTTTGCATAGGAAGCATGTTCGAGAAGAATATATTAAACATGGCAAAAATCGCCACGATCAGGCCCATCAAGGCTTCTCCGGCAATCATTCCCGAAGCCAGCAGCACACCGGTGTTTTCCGCCGCGGCCAACTGCCGTTCGTTGTATTTCCTGCGAGCTGCGTACAAATCAAGAATCCCTTTAATCAAACCACCGACGAAAATAGCAAATACGGTACTGAACGGCAAATACATTCCCACAAATATCAGCATCGGACTTTTGATGCCCATGAAAATGAAAGCCACACCCAGAATCATACCGGCAATAATCAAAACCCATGCCATTTTTCCTCCTACGATGCCTTGCGAAAGCGTAGCCATCAGACCGGCTTGCGGAGCGGAAAGATTTTTGCTCCCGAATCCGCCGGCATAACCTTGGTCAAGTCCCATATTAATATCGCCCTGATTCAAAACAATCAAAACGCCGAACATCACAACTCCGGAAAGAATGACGCCGATGATGTCTCCGATCTGCATCTTCCAGGGAGTACCGCCCAAAATATGTCCGGCTTTCAAATCCTGAAACATTTCTCCGCCTACGGCAGCCGCTACGCATACAATAGCAGCGATACCCAAAACAGTGGCTACGCCTTCATGTCCGGAAACGCCGCAGGCAACCAGAATCAAAGCGGTGACAACCAACGCGGTCAGCGTCAACCCACTGATCGGATTATTGCTTGAACCGATGATCCCCACTAAATATCCCGATACGGCAGCAAAGAAAAAGGCCAAGATAATCATAACGGTTGAAGCTACAATCGCTACCAATACGGATGTTTTGAATATAAAGAAAGTAATAATGAATGTCAATACGGCGGCAATACAAATACCGATCAATATCGCAGCGGATTTTAAATCTTTTTCGGTACGTTCCACGTGTTCTCCGGAACCTTGAGCAGCACGTTTCAAGTCTTTCATCGAACGTTTCAGGCCGGCGCCCAAGCTGCTGCGCATCCGGTACAGCGTAAAGCATGCGGCAACCAACATTCCGCCGATGGCAACGATGCGGACAATCTCCCGCCAAACCACATTGGCGGCGTTTTCCCATGCAACCAATGAAGCGGCGTCAATTCCTTTATCCACGTTTACTTGAAGTCCGGTTACGAACGAATCGCCCAAAACCGCCAACAAAATCGGAACCATCAATCCCCAAGCCATCACCGAACCGCTGAAATTCAAAGCGGACAAGCGCGGGCCGATGATGTATCCTACGCCCAAATAAGCGGGGCTGATGGAAGGTCCGCCGGCTAAAAACCCGCCTTGCAATGTTTTACCGTTAGCCAATGTAGCCGGCGCCGATTTAAAGAAAGCCGTCCATTCGACAGCAAACAAACGGAGGTCGCCGGCAATTTTCACCAAAGCGCCGACAATCATTGCCGAGAAGAGGTATTTAGAACCTCCCGCTCCACTTTGTCCTGTTTTGTGAATTTCGGCAGCCGCCACGCTTTCCGGGAAAGGCAGTTCTTTGTCTTCTACCATGACGCGACGAAGCAAGGCTACAAACAATACGCCCAATGTACCGCCGGTAATCAGAATCAGCGAAGCGGTCAGGTAACTGCCGAGTGAACCAAATTCTTCACCGCTCCATATTCCGGAAATGTAAAACGCCGGCAGGGTGAAAATGGCGCCTGCCGCAACCGATTCTCCGATAGAACCGACTGTACGGGTGAAATTTTCTTCCAATATGCTTCCCTTAAAAAAACGCAGGAGCGCCATTCCGATCACTGCCGCCGGATAAGTGGCAGCAATGGTCATCCCGGCTTTCAGACCCAAATAAGCATTGGCAGCGCCCAAAACCACCGCCAA
>WRFZ01000020.1 GCA_009778655.1 Candidatus Azobacteroides sp. | reverse complement strand
GAATTCCTTTAATCAAACCGCCGACGAAAATAGCAAATACGGTACTGAACGGCAAATACATTCCTACAAATATCAGCATCGGACTTTTTATACCCATAAGAATAAATGCCACGCCCAAAATCATGCCGGCAATAATCAAAGCCCATGCCATTTTTCCTCCTACGATGCCTTGCGAAAGCATTGCCATCAAGCCGGCTTGCGGAGCGGAAAGATTTTTGCTTCCGAATCCGCCGGCGTAACCTTGGTCGAGTCCCATATTTATATCGCCTTGATTCAAAATAATCAATACGCCGAACATCACAAATCCGGAAAGAATAACGCCGATGATGTCGCCGATCTGCATCTTCCATGGAGTACCACCCAAAATATGTCCGGCTTTCAAATCCTGAAACATTTCTCCGCCGACGGCAGCCGCTACGCATACAATGGCAGCGATACCCAAGACTGTGGCTACGCCTTCATGTCCGGAAACGCCGCAGGCAACCAAAATCAAAGCGGTGACAACCAATGCGGTCAGCGTCAAACCACTGATCGGGTTATTGCTCGAACCGATGATCCCCACCAAGTATCCCGAGACGGCAGCAAAGAAAAAGGCTAAAACAATCATAACCGTTGAAGCTATAATCGCCACCAAAATAGAAGTCTTGAATATGAAGAAGGTAATAATGAATGTCAATACGGCGGTAATACAAATACCGATCAATATCGCAGCAGATTTCAAATCTTTTTCGGTACGTTCCACATGTTCTCCGGAACCTTGAGCAGCGCGTCTCAAGTCTTTCATCGAACGCTTCAAGCCGGCGCCTAAGCTGCTACGCATCCGATACAGCGTAAAGCAAGCGGCAACCAACATTCCGCCGATGGCAACGATGCGGACAATCTCGCGCCAAACCACATTGGCGGCATTTTCCCATGCAACCAATGAAGCGGCGTCAATTCCTTTATCTACGTTTACTTGAAGTCCGGTTACGAACGAATCGCCCAGAACCGCCAACAAAATCGGAACCATTAATCCCCATGCCATCACCGAGCCGCTGAAATTCAAAGCGGACAAACGCGGGCCGATGATGTATCCTACGCCCAAATAAGCGGGACTGATGGAAGGTCCGCCGGCTAAAAATCCGCCTTGTAATGTTTTCCCGTTAGCCAATGTAGCCGGAGTTGACTTGAAAAAAGCCGTCCATTCGGTAGCAAACAAACGGAGGTCGCCGGCAATTTTCACCAAAGCGCCGACAATCATTGCCGAGAAGAGGTATTTAGAACCTCCCGCCCCACTCTGTCCGGTTTTGTGAATTTCGGCAGCCGCAACGCTTTCCGGAAAAGGCAATTCTTTGTCTTCTACCATGACGCGACGAAGCAAGGCTACAAACAATACGCCTAATGTACCGCCGGTGATGAGAATCAGCGAAGCGGTCATGTAACTGCGGAGTGAACCGAATTCTTCGCCGGTCCATATTCCGGAAATGTAAAATGCCGGCAGGGTGAAAATAGCGCCTGCCGCAACCGATTCTCCGATAGATCCGACAGTACGTGTGAAATTTTCTTCCAATATGCTCCCTTTGAAAAAACGCAGGAGCGCCATTCCGATTACCGCCGCCGGATAAGTGGCAGCAATGGTCATCCCGGCTTTCAGACCCAAATAGGCATTGGCAGCGCCTAAAACTACCGCCAAAACCAAACCGATGAGCAATGCTCGAACGGTAAATTCTTTCATGTTTGTATCCGACGGAACGAACGGAACAAATTTTTTATCATCAGACATGTTTTTTTTTAATTATGAATTATGAATTATGAATTATGAATTATTTTTAAATATTTTACTTTGTGGCATTTTCCAAGCGTTTCATAATGGTGAAAATGAACAGCGCCGAAACGAGACATAAAGCAATCAAAATACCCCAAACGGCCCAAAGCGGCAGACTGCTTTCCCACAAAGATGCCGGAATAGAAGTGAGGTAATTACCGATAGCCGTTGCAGCAAACCAACCGCCCATCATCAGCCCTTTGTATTTGGGTGGAGCTACTTTGGTTACAAATGAAATCCCCATCGGACTAAGTAAAAGTTCAGCAAATGTTAATACTAAATAAGTACTAATCAGCCAATTCGGTGAAACGAGCAAATTACTTACTCCTCCTACCGATTTCAATTCGGAGGGACTTGCAAGACCGAAGGATACAAAAGCTAAAATCAAAAAACCGATGGCTGCCACAAACATACCCAATCCGATTTTACGAGGAGTAGAAGGCTCCCTACCCGACTTTGCCAACGCCCCAAACAAAGCGATTGAAAAGGGGGTAAGCGCTACCACAAAGAAAGGATTGAATTGTTGAAAAATTTCAGGTTTAATAATGATTGAAGGTTGCGTATAAATATATTTTACAACCAGAATGATTGCGCAAACAGCCAAAATACCGCCGGAAATCAGTCTGTTTTTGCTTTCTTTCGATTGAAACAAACCGAATAAAGCATATATTCCCATGGCAATAAGCGCCAAATTGATCACATCAAATCCGATACGATTCAATCCCTCAACCGTTTTTGCCGTATAATCGCGGGCAAACCAAGTCATGGTCAATCCGTTTTGATGGAACGACATCCAAAAGAAAATAACCACGGCGAATACTAAACAAAGCGCTACAATTCGTTGACCGGTTTGTTGCGGAGTCAGTTCCGTTTCCGTCGTATTTTTTTTACCGTTGCTTTGTGCCGCTAATTGTTTGGAATTAAAATCGGCATGCTTATACAAGCGACGTGTGGAAAGATAAATAACCATGGATAGGATAAGCGAAATACAAGCAACGCCAAAGCCGTAATTATACGATTCGGATAATTTCTCTATATAGGTTTGGCTGAATGCAGCCAAGTCGTTGATTGCAGCCGGTTGGATCATCGCCAATCCGGCCAATTCTTGGGTTCCTCCTTGCGTAATGGTTCCATCCAAAAACTGATGAGCCAATGCCGGTATCCGTGCATCGTAAAATAAGCCGGCTTTAGACATAAAAAAATCGGTCACTTTAGAAGCCGCCGTCGGGGCAAACATAGCGCCGATATTAATTGCCATATAAAAAAGACTGAAACCGGGATCGCGTTGACTTTTATATTCCGGCGAATCGTATAAATTTCCCACCAGCACTTGAAGATTACCTTTGAAAAGTCCCGTACCGAGCGAAATAATAAATAATGCAGCAATCAAAACAGGCATTGACATACCCGGAATAGCGAGCAACAGATAACCTAAAAACATGACAACGATACCGATAGCTACCGTTTTTCCGTAACCCAACCAGTTATCGGCAATGACGCCTCCAAATAAAGGTAAAAAATAGACGGCAGCCAAAAAGCCGCCGAAAATTTGACCGGTCATCTGAGAGGATAGTCCGAACTTTGCTTGTAAAAATAAAACAAAAATAGCGAGCATGGTATAATAACCGAATCGCTCGCCGGTATTAGCTAAAGCTAACGCATATAATCCTTTCGGGTGATTCTTGAACATATTTTTTGTGTTTTTTTAATATTTCTGCAAATGTACAAAAAAAATCGTTTCAACACCCAAAAAACTATTTCTTATCCGAAAGGAAAGTATAATCGGATAAGGATACGGAAACAAGTGAAGCGCTTTGGTTTGCTGCGTTTTTTTTGTCTATAAATGAAGTTTTTCAACTTCGTAATGCTTTACTTTCTTGTATAACGGGTTAAGAAAATTATTAAGTTGTGTATTCAAACTTGATTTCATTTTTATGGTGTTATTTTTGATATTTGTTATTCATTATCTTTCAGTAATTTATCAAGCCAAGCTTGCCATTCTTCCGCTGATGCGTTGCACGAAAGGCGAGGAAAATACCAATTTGACGATTTTATGTAAAAATTAAGACACAAACATTCTCTTGACAAATCAGACATACGCATAGTATATAAATAGGGATCAGACCAGTCTCCCGCTGTTGAGGTTTTTGTTTTTATTTTAATAAGACCAAAAAACCTTTTTCGAACGGTCTCTGTTGTGATTATACCAATACCATGGCCGCTTCTCCAACCTTGGATGCAAATCTCAACGTCACTTTTTAAGTTTTTTATCAACAAAGGCGTGTAGCGACTGTCTATATATTTTTCGTGCATCGCATGGCTATCTATATATATTAGAGGGTCTTTAAGCGTGTCGCCTTCAACGGGATTTTCTAAAATACGAGTAATATCACGCTCTAAATCATTGCACTCTTTCATTTCGCGTTGGTAAGATTCATTCTTAAATTCCAAATGTTTGCAATAGTAAATATGGTCCTTGAGATGAAAAACCTCAAACGTTGTCGG
>WRFZ01000019.1 GCA_009778655.1 Candidatus Azobacteroides sp. | reverse complement strand
TGAAGGAAAATTGCAATTGGGACACAATGTGAAAATCGGTTATTTCGCCCAGAATCAAGCCGATTTAATGGACGAAAAACTTTCGGTTTTCGAAACTGTTGATTATGTGGCCGTCGGAGATATTCGGACGAAAATCCGCGATATTCTCGGAGCTTTTATGTTCGGAGGCGAGGCTTCCGACAAGAAAGTCGCCGTCTTATCCGGAGGCGAACGTACCCGTTTAGCGATGATTAAACTGTTGCTCGAGCCGGTCAATCTGCTGATTTTGGACGAGCCGACCAATCACTTGGATATGCGTTCGAAAGACATTCTGAAAGAAGCCTTGAAAGAATTTGACGGCACGGCGATTATTGTTTCACACGACCGGGAGTTTCTGGAAGGGTTGGTGAATAAAGTATATGAATTTGGCCATCAAAGAGTAAAAGAACATCTCGGAGGAATTTACGAATTTCTTGAAAGGAAAAAAATAGAAACGCTTCGCGAATTGGAGCGAAATTCCAAACCGCCGCAAGAAAAACCGGACGCTCCGGCTGTCGGACTTTCTAAAGAAATTCCTATTCGGAAAACCGATGGAAATCTGACCTATGAAGAACGGAAAGAGCAACAGCGACAGATGAAACGATTGGAAAAAACCGTTGCGGATTTGGAAAATCAAATTGAAAAATTGGAAAAAGAGATAAAACAAACGGAAGCAATTTTGGTAACACCGGAGGGCGCTTCCAATGTCAATCTGCTTTGGGAACACGCCGAAATGCAAAGAAAAATATCGGACATCCTAAACCGATGGACCGATGCAACATTAGAATTGGATGATTATAAACAAAAAACATAAATTAATAAAATATGAAAAAACAGATTTATTTACCATTATTATTTTTTGTAATGATTGCATTATCTTGTAATAACACAAAAAAAGAAAAAGAAAGCGTACAGGATGGAATTACCCTGGCAAACATGGATACGACTGCCATTCCAGGAAACAATTTTTATCAGTATGCCGATGGAGGTTGGATGGCATCTCATCCGTTGAAACCGGAATACAGCCGCTACGGCGCGTTTGAAGAATTGGACGAAAAAAGTCAAGAGCAATTGAAAGACTTGATTAATGAAGTCACGCAAAAAACCAATGACTCGGGAAGCGTGGCTCAAAAAATCAGCGACTTGTACTTGTCGGCAATGGATAGCGACCGGCTGAATAAAGAAGGCGCCTCTCCGGTTCAGCCTTATTTGGAAAAAGTGAAGGCATTTTCCGACAAATCGCAAATGGCTCCGTTATTGGCCGAGTTGTTCCGCGACGGTTTTTCTCCGTTTTTTAACAGTTCCGTGTATGCCGACGACCGAAACAGTTCAATCAATATTCTGCATTTGGGTCAAGGCGGTTTCAGTATGGGAGACCGGGATTATTACCTGTTGAATGACGAACGTTCGAAAGACTTGCGTGTAAAATATATCGAATTAATCGAAAATCTTTTTTCATTGAACGGTTATACGCCTCAAGAAGCTAAAGAAGCTTCGGCGGCCATCATGAAAATAGAAACCCAATTGGCGAAAGTGGCCTCCTCTCGTGTTGCGCTTCGCGATCCGGTTGCCAATTATCATAAAATCACCCTCGAAGATCTGAACAAACTTTCTCCGGAAATCAAATGGGCTGATCTCTTCAATATCGTAGGAGCAAAAGGATTGACGGATTTGAACGTGAAACAATTAGACCCCATTGCCGAAGTCAGCAAAATTATTAAGACTTATCCCATTCAAGATATCCGGTATTATTTATCTTGGGACATTATCAATTCATCGGCGCCGTATTTAAGCGATTCTATTTCTAATACCCACTTTGCCTATTACGGACGGGCGCTATCGGGTACGGAAGCGCAGAGAGAACGTTGGAAACGAGCCATCAACACCATTGACGGCGCATTGGGCGAAGCCCTCGGACAAATTTATGTGGCAAAATATTTTCCGCCGGTAGCCAAAGAAAAAATGTTGGATTTGGTGCATAATCTTCAAACGGCATTGGGCGAACGAATCAAAAATCTTTCGTGGATGAGCGACGAAACGAAAGCGAAAGCGCTGGACAAATTGGCTGCGTTCCATATAAAAATCGGTTATCCGGATAAATGGCGAGATTATTCAAGTTTGGCAATAGATAAAAAAGATTCGTATTGGGCCAATATCGTTCATTCCAATAATTTTGATTTTGATTATCACATGAGTAAATTCAATCAGCCGGTTGATAAAGACGAATGGTTGATGACTCCTCAAACGGTTAATGCGTATTATAATTCATCAACCAACGAAATATGCTTTCCGGCAGCCATTCTTCAGTCGCCTTTCTTCCAATTGAATGCGGATGATGCGGTTAACTACGGCGCAATCGGAGTGGTAATCGGTCACGAAATGACGCATGGATTTGACGATCAAGGACGGCAGTTCGACAAAGAAGGAAATTTGACCGATTGGTGGACGGCCGACGATGCCAAACATTTTGAAGAACATGCGAAAGTGCTGGTTGATTATTTTGATCAAATCGTGGTAATAGATACCGTACATGCAAACGGACATCTCACATTGGGTGAAAACATTGCCGATCAAGGCGGCTTGCAGGTTTCGTGGCAAGCCTATCAAAACACATTGAAAGGGAAAGAAACGCCGGCGCTGATTGACGGATTGACCAACAGTCAACGTTTCTTCTTAGCTTACGCTACGGTTTGGGCAGGTAACATCCGGGATGCCGAAATTCTTCGCCGCACAAAAATGGATCCGCACTCGCTGGGAAGATGGCGCGTTAACGGCGCTCTGCCTCAAATTGACGCTTGGTATGATGCGTTCAATGTGAAACCGGAAAACACGATGTATGTGCCGAAAGAAAAAAGAGTAGCTATTTGGTAGTTTGCGACGGTTGAATGTTAATCGGACGTAAAGTCGGAAGGTATGAAGCAAATTATCTTTACTACTCTTATGGTAATTCTATGCGGATTTGTATTCGGACAAAAAAATATAAACAAAAGAAATATGGAAACCAAAAAAGCATTAATCATTATTGACGTTCAGAATGATTATTTTGAAGGAGGCGCACATCCTTTGATCGGGAGTCTTGAAGCGAGTATAAACGCGAAAACATTATTGAAAGACTTCAGAAAAAAGTCATTGCCTGTGATTCATATTCAACATTTTTCAACGGGAGCGGGAGTTGCGTTTTTTATCCCGAATACAAAAGGAGTAGAAATTCATGAAAATGTGATGCCGATTAGCGGTGAGAAAGTGATTGCGAAAAATTACCCGAACAGTTTTCGCGAGACCGATTTGCTTGATTACTTAAAATTAAACGACATTACCGATTTGGTAATTTGCGGAATGATGACCCACATGTGCGTTGACGCGACAACAAGAGCCGCAAAAGATTTTGGATTTACTTGCGTAGTAATTGGAGACGCTTGCGCTACGAGAGACTTGGAAATTCAAGAAAAAAGTGTTGCAGCCGGAGAAGTGCAAAAATCTTTTCTGGCTGCACTCAATTATTTTTACTCAATCGTAAAAAACACGCAAGAATACTTGGACGGGAAATAAGGCGCTAATAGCTAACGAAAGTTTTACAACCTTGGGTGACAGTCAATAGGATAAGTAATGAATTGCATGACATTTTCCATAAAAGCTTTAATAATCAAATAGGCGGAGAAGTTGCATATAATTAGCGTTAGGTGCAAGCGGCGAGAGCACGGTAGATAGTGAAGTAGAAGCAAAAAACCGACAGATTAGTTGCAAAGCACGGGACACAACATTATAAATTTCAAACTAAATTTATGTAACATGTTAAAAATCAGAATAAATTTGAGAAATATAGTAGCGGTGGCAGCCTTCCTCGCAGTATTAGTGTTTGCCTCGTGCGAAAAAAACGACCCGATAGACACCGTTGCTGTGAAATTGTTGGATACCGAAACAAGTGGATTATACCATAGTAGAAAGTTTGTGTACGACGACCAAAATCGAATTAAGGAAATATGGACATTTTCGGGTGGAGAACTTTATGAAAAAGCTATTCTTACCTATACCGGTGAAGATTTGACTAAATTAGAGTATGCGTATTTAGATGAAGAAGGCGATTTTGTTGTAATGGATACAAGAAACTACGTCAAAAATGATAACACGATTAGTTGGTCAGACGGTGTCGAAATCATAGAGGGAGAAGGAGAGGGAAGCCAGAATTTTATAAGTACCATTACTTTAAATGATGAAGGTTTTCCCGAAAAACTCGAAGAAGTACTTTTTAATA
>WRFZ01000018.1 GCA_009778655.1 Candidatus Azobacteroides sp. | reverse complement strand
CGATTCAAATGGAATCTGACCCGTTTCGAATGATTAACTCCATTTGAAAATAAAACGGTAACTCAGCCGGCTGTTGAGAAGTTCTTTTTTCTCTAATTGAAATTCTTTCAGAATAAACCAAGGCGCTTGTTGCACCCATTCACGAAAACTCGTTTTTTCTTGATAATGAGGAGTATATTCCAACAATTTATCTAATTCAAAATCATTCGCCACAATACCTGCGCCAGCCAAAGAAGCTTCATAGGCATTACAAGCCTGTTCGATATGAGTCGGAACCATCAAAACCGGTTTTCCCATATACATGGCTTCGCATACCGATTCGAAGCCGGCGGTTGTCGCATAGGCTTTACATCCGGCCATACATCCGATAAACAGCTTATCGTTCAAACGATAAAACGATAAATGATCATTGATGACGGTACGATCTTCCACGCCTTTTCTGTCCCAAAAAAACCGGATAAAAACATCGGGATGTTCTGCTTGAAAACGGATAATTTTATCGGCATACGTGTCGTTTAACATATAACCGTGGAGATAATTTCCCTCACTTACCTCTGCTTCCAATACGTCTTTTCTCAATAGCGGAGGAACTACGACAATCCCGCTTTCCGGCACGTTATCCATCTTTTTTACCGAAAGGGCAAACAGTCTGGAGCTTTTGATGCAAGTGATACGGGTAAAAAAACGCAACAACCCGAGTTCGACTTTATTGGCTTGAGGAAATTGAAATTCCGGATGAAGAAAGATGTATTGATGCGCAATACATATATAAGGAATCTTCGGGGGAAATAAAGCGTATGTTAATCCCGTCAACATCTCGTAAAAATTGACGACAATATCCGCATTTGAATTTTTAATCCGGTTGCGAATATAATGAATACTTTTCAAGTAAGACCCGGTCTTAAGAAGATTATAGATAACGCTTTTCCAAATATTGGTTTGCTTATTTTTGGAAGCGGGAAGAAAGTTCGGACTTTTAAATTGCAAAACTTCGGATTGAATACTTTTCAAAAAGAAAGAAGGAAGCTCCCGGCGATTGCTTTTACCGACTAAAACAGCTGCAACTTCGTGACCGTTTTTTGTCAGCATTTCGCGCAAGGCAATCGCTTGTGTCAGATGTCCCCTGCCTTCTCCTTGAACCACAAATAAAAACGTCATTGTTTGTTTCTGATTTTTCGTCTTTTTTCAAGGCAAATATAAGCCTTTTCCGTAAGAAAATAAAAAAAGGTACGGGAAAATTTTATTTATAACGAGAAAAGATTTATTTTTGCACTCCGAAACAGTAAAATAAATAAATCCTAAATAAACAATGGCAAAAAAAGCGGCAAAAGCCCATACACATGCAGAAACAAATGTAGGTGAAATCTTTTCAAAATCCGAAAGGTTCATTGAATCATACAGAAATCATGTTTTCATCGCAGTAGCGGCTCTTATTCTGATTGTAATAGCTGTTCTCGGCATTCGTCATTATTATTACCTTCCGAAAGAAAAAGAAGCGCAAGGGGCTATTTTCCCCGGAGAAAATTATTTGGCAACTCAACAATGGGAATTGGCTTTGAACGGAGATGGAAAAGATTATGTCGGTTTCTTGGGAATAATAGAAGATTACGGAGTTACAAAAACAGCTAAATTGGCAAGGGCATACGCCGGAATTTGTTATTATCACTTAAATAAACCGGAAGAAGCATTGGAGTATTTGAAAAAATTCGATGCAAACGACAAGGTAGTCACTCCGCTGATCAAAGGCTTAATGGGTGATTGTTACGTGGATTTGGGAAAAGTGGCGGAAGGTATTAAATATTTCAACAAAGCGGCTTCCGAAGCAAACAGTGATTTTTTCAGCCCGATTTATTTGAAAAAAGCCGGAATTGCTTACGAGAGTATCTTTGATTACCCCAATGCCATAAAAATGTATCAAACAATCAAAAATAAATATCCTAATTCGCAAGAAGCAGGCGATATAGATAAATATATCGATCGCGCCGGTTTAGAAACTAAATAATGGCTACCCAATATCAAAATTTATCCGATTATCATCCCGATAATGTGCCGGATGCAAGCGCAATGCGTTTCGCAATTCTTGTTTCCGAATGGAATCCGGCAGTTACCGAAAAACTGAAAGAAGGCGCTTATAATACATTAATTAAATACGGAGCTAAAGCCGAGAACATTCATGTGATTTATGTTCCGGGAAGTTTTGAATTGATTTATGCGACCCGACGGATCATCGGAAGCCTCAAACCGGATGCGGCAATCGGTTTGGGATGCATCATACGGGGCGATACGCCGCACTTCGAATACGTTTGTTCGGGAGTAACCCAAGGTTTTGCCCGATTGAATGCCGAAGGAGATATTCCTTGCGTTTTCGGTCTTTTAACAACCGACAACTTGCAACAAGCTGTTGACCGTTCCATGGGAAAATACGGAAATAAAGGCGATGAATATGCGATAACAGCAATTAAAATGGCGCATCTGGCAGATACATTTAAATAATTATGAATTATAAATTATGAATTATTATGTCATTGCGAGTTTGACCCGCAATCCCCAAGCAATTCATAATTCATAATTCAAAACTCATAATTCAAAAATATGCTTACTTTAAAAGTCATTACAGAAAATCCTCAAGAGGTTATTGAAAAATTAGCCAAGAAACATTACGATGCTCAGGAAATTATCAATGAAGTGATAAAAACCGACCAAACGAGAAAGGCTTCACAGCAAGCATTGGATAAAGATTTAACCGAGATAAACCAATTATCGAAATCCATCGGGCAGCGGATGAAAAGCGGTGAAAAGGAAGCTGCCGAAGCTGCACGTTCCAAAGTAACTGCCTTGAAGGAAGGCGTTAAGCGTCTGGAAACAGATATGAAAGAAGCAGAAAATCGTTTAATCGAACTTCTTTATCAAATACCGAATCTTCCGAGCGATCGAGTTCCGGAAGGCAAAACTGCGGACGACAATCGGATAGAAAAAACAGGCGGCGTGATTCCCGTTTTATACGAAGGCGCTCTTCCGCATTGGGAATTAGCAAAAAAATACGATTTAATTGATTTTGAATTAGGCGTTAAAATCACCGGCGCCGGTTTTCCGGTTTATAAACAAAAAGGCGCTCAATTGCAGCGTGCTTTGATTAATTTCTTTCTGGATAACGCCCGTAATGCCGGATATGTTGAAATTCAGCCGCCGTATTTAGTCAATGCGGATTCCGGTTACGGAACAGGACAATTGCCCGATAAAGAAGGGCAGATGTATCAAGCTACAGTAGATGATTTATATTTGATTCCCACGGCGGAAGTGCCGGTTACCAATATCTACCGCGATGTGATTTTAGATGAAAAAGACCTGCCGATCCGGAATACGGCTTATTCGGCTTGTTTCCGTCGCGAAGCCGGTTCTTACGGGAAAGATGTTCGCGGACTGAATCGTTTACATCAATTCGATAAAGTGGAAATTGTACGAATAGATACGCCGGAACATTCCTACGAATCGTTACAAGAAATGGTTGATTATGTACAATCGTTGGTGGAAAAATTGGAATTACCGTGGCGAATCCTTCGTCTTTGCGGCGGAGACATGAGTTTCACATCTGCTTTGACATTCGATTTTGAAGTATTCTCGACGGCGCAGAAACGTTGGTTGGAAGTCAGTTCCGTTTCCAATTTCGAAAGTTATCAGGCGAACCGTTTGAAATGCCGCTATCGGGATGAAAATAAAAAAATACAACTTTGTCATACGCTGAACGGAAGCGCTTTGGCTTTGCCTCGAATCGTAGCGGCTCTGCTGGAAAATAATCAAACTCCGGAAGGCATCCGAATCCCGGAAGCTTTACAACCCTACACCGGATTTGATTGGATTCAATGAGAATTTTGTTTGTTTATTCCGTGCAAAAAACAATTGTTCCGCAAAAACCGTTGTTGGGTCAAGAAGGTATTTATCACGGAATATCATCCATTGCGGGAGTACTCAAACAGCATAATCATGAGTGTTCTTTAGCGGTTCTTGACCGAGCGAACGGAAAACAAA
>WRFZ01000017.1 GCA_009778655.1 Candidatus Azobacteroides sp. | reverse complement strand
AACTTAATAAAAGGTTCAACGATGAAAGAAAAAGCGATTACACGAGCTTTACCGGTTGGGTTTCGAGAAATACAGAAGAAGGTACAATCGAACTGCCAAAATGGTGCGATGAGTTTGAGCTGTACGATGCTTGCGAACAAATCGAATATTAATCAAATTAAAACACAAAAGCAATGAAAACGAAAAATTTAACTCAAAAGCAAATTCAAAGTATCGAGGATTCTCAATACTGCACCGAACGCGAAATAAAACAATATCTATCAGATGTGAATAATCAATTAAGCGAAACAAACAGTCGCATCTGGTACTATATCGAAACCGCTACCGCCAATCATGATATTAAAGAAATCAAAAAGCATTTGAAAAACGCAGGGGCGTTGGTAAGCATTATAGAAAAAATTCGTGACGTTGAGTCAACTGTAATAAAATATGGCGATAATTATATACCGCAATTCAATGTTTTAACGCAACAACTGAAAAAGATTATTAACCTATGAAACAATACACGGTAATAAACAGCAAAACGGGTTACAATGAAACATTTTACAACCTGCCGGCCGCCAAGAAGGCGATGAAAGAAAACGACGCGACCGGACACATTACAAAAGTCTTTTCAAACGGCGATTTTGTACCGTGCGGCGAAATAAAATCGAAAGGTTCCAATAAGACCTTTATCGCAAACACCCGGCAAATAAAACAAAATTATTAAGCAATGAAAACACTTGAACAGGTAGAACGCGAAGACGCCCGAAGATTCGGACGCTGGCACGAAGACACGAACTCGTACGACGAACTCGAAGAAGCGAAAGAAACCGTCGAATGCGCCTGCTGCGGGCTGTACATCGAAATCTCGGAAGGAGAAACGGCGCATCCCGCCGATTATTTCGGAGACGGAAAAACAGAGTCTCTGTGCGACAAATGTTACGCCGTCTTTCTCGAAGAAAAAGCGGAAGAAGAACGCGACGCCGCGATATACGAAGCGAACGTCGAAAAAATAGACAAAGCGACGGTAAGAATTAACTATTGGACAAAGATAATCAACAAAATAAACAGGGTATCATGAATATTCCCGATACGATAAGGAACCTCCCGAACGAGGAATATCACAGGGGCGTACCTTATAACGAATACTTAAGCTCCACTTCTCTGAAGGATTATATCGTATCCCCGAAATATGCCGAATATAAACGTAAGAATCCGGAATTATTCGAAATATCCAAAGAGGCATCGGAGAAGGGAAGTTTATATCATTCCTGCCTCGAAAGCATTATCAATACCGGAGATACAAAAGAATTTGAAAGTTCGGTATTTGTTTTTGAACCTCCCGTAAACGATAAAACAAGCAAGCCTTACGGATATGAAACAAAGGCATATCAAGACGCTTTGTCAATCGAACAGGGGAGAAATCCGGGAAGACAACTCGTTTCACGGTCAGACTTGGACTCGGTTTTAAGAATGATTGATGAGCTTCTTTATTATTGCCGGCAAACCTCGAAAGACATTAAACGGCTTATCAAATGGGGGGAGGCGGAAGTTTCTCATTTCGTGGAATACAACGGATGCAAATTCAAATACCGTCCGGACTTGGAAACGACCAAAAAGATCGTGGATTGGAAAACCGTGTCGGCCGACGACCTGCAAGAGGATACGATCAACAAAATAATACTCAAATTCAAATACGATATTTCGGCCGCGTTCTATCAGTTCTTCGAGCATGAAAGAACGGGTATCTGGAAGGATTTCTATTGGGTATTCCAGCAGAAGCAGCCCCCGTACGACGCCGTCTTGGTATCGGCTGAAAATTACGGATACTTCTACGACGGAGAAACGGTAAGAATGGGCGCCGGAGCGCATAAATTCACCGCATTGCTCAATCAGCATATTTATTGCGTGCAAAACGATGAATACGACGGCGCTCAAATATTTATCCGGCCCGAATTTATGAAGCGTCGGATAATGAAGCCGACGGTTCCGGGATACGAAACGATGAAATTATTAACTTATTATAACGATTAACATGGAAACGAAAGAACAAACAGTGTTTGAAAATCAAACGGAAAACAAACAGGCTTCCCCGGAAAACAAAATTCCGCAATCGGAAGAACTTCCGCAATCAAAGAATCCCGCGGAAACAAAAACCCCGTCGTCTCTGCCGAAAAAACTTTCCGATGCCGGAATGGAAACCGTTTTGAGGCAGCCCAGGAAGGCATTTGTTGCAGCCGGCGGAACCGAACAGCAATTCAACAGGGAAATAAACTTTGCGGTACAGTGTCTTATGAACAGTGATTATCTGCTGGATTGCGCAAAGAAGTTTCCGGAAAACTTTGTCGAGGCAATCAAGAACGTGGCTTTAACCGATTTAACGCTGAATCCCGAATTGAGACTCGCATACCTTGTACCGTACAAGGGAAAAGTAAAGTTTCAATCGTCCTATATCGGAAAGATTGAAATTCTTACGCGAGCCGGAGTCGTGAGGCAAATCGAGGCTAATCTGGTCTATGAAAGCGATACTTTCGGAGCATCGAAAGGGACAAACTCCGAAATCATTCACAAGCCGAATTATTTCGCGGCAAACAGGGGAAAGCTGATGGGCGGATACTATGTTGCCGTCCTTCCCAACGGAGAAAAGAAATTCGATGTCATGCCGGAAGCCCGGATTAAAGACATAATGAACAGAAGCGAAGCGGTAAAAGCGGGCAAAGGCTCGCCTTGGGATACCGACTTCGAGGAAATGGCAAAAAAGACGATTATTAATTGGGCGTTCAAATCGTTGCCGAAAACAGGCATCTCGGAAAGCATGTTGAAAGTAATCGAAACAGACGGTCAATCGGATAACGAGGAATTTGAGGATTGGAAAAAATCGCGGCAATGCAGGAATGACCGTTTTGACGAGGAACCCCAATACGCGGAAGAGGTAAAATGAATTACATCACTCCGATTGACGAGCTGACAAAAGAAGCCGAACAAATCCAATCCTTTTGCGAGATAACTCCCGGCGACAATCCGCAGGAAACAGCCGAGCGGATTACGGATTTGGGAGTTTACATCGCCCGGACGGGAAAGATGCTTGCGGACGCCAAGTATCATCTGAACCGAAAGAAAAAAGACGAGACGACAAAGTTAATCATCAATTTAATTTCAAAAGAAAAGTTGTCCGCAAAGGTTCAAAACGCATTGATTGACAGTATTTGCGCGGAAGAGCAATATCTCGTTGATTGGATTGAAAGGTTAAACAGGTCATGCACTCATCAGAACGAAGCGATGCGGTCGCTGTTGAGTTACGAGAAGGAAAATTTGAGAATAGCAAAAACAGGGTATTAAAAATAATTCTTTGTGTTAAGTATATTACTTTTATTTTTCATGCAGCTCATTGTTTTATTGATTTCTGCAATTTTTACTCAACACGTTTTACTTAACGCGGCTTACCCGGTTTGTGAAAACGGGGTAAGCAAAAAGGGAGCATTCGGCCGGTCGGTCATCGGGTACAAAAGCGGGTTCGATTCCCGCGAACGCACAATCCGTTCGAAAATTGACGAACCGTCGGAGACGAATACAAATCAAGAAGGAAGCCCCGTGCGCACGGGGATGAGATACGGAGTTTGCGGGCCGTGTCAATAATAAGAGGAAAAGGCATGACGGCTCGGAAAGACGAGCAAAACGGGGCGATGGTGTAATTGGGCACGGCAGGATACGGTTCGAATCCGTAACGCTCCACGAGTTTAACAAATAATATAAAAATTATGGAAACAATTATTAAATCAGCAAGCGTGAAAATCATGTTAAGTTATGATTATTCACATTTTGAAACAGCAATGTCGGTAGAGAACGAAAACGGATTATCAATTAAAGATATTGATAATGCCAGAAAGGATTGTCAGCGATTGTGCGATAAAGCCGTAGGGCAGT
>WRFZ01000016.1 GCA_009778655.1 Candidatus Azobacteroides sp. | reverse complement strand
AAAAAACCGTAACTTTGTAACCGCCGTAACTGTTACGGCGGTTACTGAATTATCGAGTTATGAAGTTTTATAATCGAACCATAGAAATTGCCGAGTTGCATCGGATTAAAAATTTGTCTTTTTCCGAACATTCGCGTATGACTGTCGTTACAGGCAGGCGGCGCATAGGCAAGACAAGTTTAATAATGAAGTCGGTTGAAAATGAGCCAACTGTTTACCTTTTTGCAGGCAGGAAAACAGAGGCGGCTTTGTGTTCCGAATATATTCCGCTAATTTCCGCTGCGCTGAATGTTTTTGTACCGAGCGAAATTTCGAGTTTTAGCAATCTCTTCCGGTATTTAATGGAAATAGGCGCTCAAAAATCGTTCAACCTGATTATTGACGAGTTTCAGGAATTTTTCAATATCAATGAAACGATTTACAGTGATATGCAGAATATTTGGGACCAATACCGCCGCCGAACAAAAATAAATCTCATTTTAAGCGGTTCTGTTTATTCGTTGATGTACAAGATTTTTCAAAATTCGGAAGAGCCGCTTTTCGGTCGAGCAGACAATATCATCAAACTTTCACCTTTCGATACGGGCACGATAAAGATTATTATGAATGATTACAATGTCGGTTATCGAAACGATGACTTGTTGGCTTTGTACTGTTTTACGGGCGGCATTCCCAAATACATGGAAATCCTTTGCGATGGTTGCGAATTGAAAACGGAGCGAATGATTGAATTTATGGTGCGTGAAAATTCACCGTTTATAGATGAAGGAAAAAATCTTTTGATAGAGGAATTTGGCAAAAATTACGGCACTTATTTTTCAATTTTGAGTGCGGTTTCCGGCGGAATAAATACGCAATCCGAAATTATGGCTGCGCTCGGCGACAAAAGCGTCGGCGGGCAGATGAAACGTCTGATTGAAGACTATAACGTGCTGAAACGAATCCGTCCGATCGGCTCAAAAGAAGGTACTCAAACTGTGCGTTATGAAATTACCGACAATTTTCTGCAATTTTGGTTCAACTATTTCGACCGCCATCGTTCAATGATCGAGATTAAGAATTTCGCAGCTTTGCAAAATATAATCAAAGCCGATTATGCCGCTTATTCGGGTAAGATTTTGGAACGCTATTTTCGTACCAAGCTGGCGGAAAGCGGCCTGTATCGCGAAATCGGATCATGGTGGGAGGCAAAGGGTAATCTTAACGAAATTGATATAATCGCACTCGGTTTGGAAAAGAACAAAGCGTTGGCGGTAGAAGTAAAACGCCAAAAAGATCGTTATCGTCCGACCTTGTTTGCCGAAAAAGTGGAACGGCTGAAGCAGATCGTTTTGCCGAACTATACGGTAGAAACTTGCTGTTTGTCTTTGGAAGATATGTAAAAATGTTGTTTCAATCAATTACATTATGGATTAAGAAATAGTTTTTTAGGTGTCGAAACGATTTTTTTTGTATTTTTGCAAAAAATATTAAAAAACACAAAATAATTATGTTCAAAAATCACCCTAAAGGATTATATGCTTTAGCTTTGGCTAATACCGGCGAGCGATTTGGTTATTATACCATGCTCGCTATTTTTGTTTTATTTCTACAAGCGAAGTTTGGATTTGATGAAAACCAAGCGGGTAATATCTATGGATTATTCCTTGGTTTTGTGTATTTTATGCCATTTATAGGTGGTATGTTAGCAGATAAATTTGGTTTCGGAAAAATGGTTACAATCGGAATCGTGGTTATGTTTGCTGGATATTTGTTTTTGGCAGTTCCCATACAAGACAACTTTGCTGCTTTGTGGATAATGTATGCTGCTTTGTTTTTTATTTCTGTTGGTACCGGCTTGTTCAAAGGTAATCTACAGGTAATGGTAGGCAATTTATATGATGCTCCGGAATATAAAGCAAAACGAGACAACGCTTTCAGTATTTTTTATATGGCAATCAATATTGGAGCTATGTTTGCCCCGACTGCTGCGACCAAAGTAACCAATTATTTTCTTGCAAAAAGCGGATTATTTTATAGTGCTCAAATTCCATCGCTTGCTCATCAATATCTGAATGGTACGATTACATCTGAAGGTACCGAACGATTAGCTCAATTAGCCTCTGCTCAAGGCGCTTCACTCACCGATTTAGGAGGATTTGCCGCTAAATACATTGAAACGCTTTCAGGTTCTTACAATTATGGATTTGGCGTGGCTTGTATTTCCTTGATTATTTCCATGATAATATATCTTGCATTTAAAAAATCGTTTCAACATGCTGATTACAATTCCAAGCAAAAAACACAAGCCAATGCTCAAGTGGAAGAGCTTTCTCCTGCACAAACACGATCGCGTATTATTGCTTTAGTATTAGTTTTCTTCGTAGTTATTTTCTTCTGGATGTCGTTTCATCAGAACGGATTGACAATGACCTATTTTGCTCGAGATTATACGGCAAATCAAGCTGTAGGATTCAACTGCTTCAGTTTTGATATTTTTAACCTTGTTTTAGTAATAATTGCGATTTATGCATGTTTCAGTATCTTCCAATCTGAAACTTTTCGCGGAAAAACAATTTCAGGACTTGTGCTTGCCGTTTCTATTGCCGGTATCGTCGTACGTTTTCTGGGAATGCCGGAATCGGTTTCTATCGAACCTCAGATTTTTCAACAGTTCAATCCATTTTTTGTAGTCGTACTTACCCCTGTATTTATTAGCATGTTTACTATGCTTTCCAAAGCGGGAAAAGAACCTTCTACTCCTCGCAAAATTGGCTTAGGGATGATTATTGCCGCCTTGGGATTTGTCATTTTAGCATGGGGCTCTTATAATCTTGCAAGTCCTGCTGTATTAAAATCAGTAGGAGGAGTAAGTGATACCTTAATTTCTCCTAATTGGTTGATAAGTACTTATCTGGTTCTTACTTTTGCCGAATTGTTTTTAAGTCCTATGGGTATTTCTTTCGTATCTAAAGTAGCACCTCCAAAATTTAAAGGACTAATGATGGGCGGATGGTTCACTGCAACAGCTATCGGAAATTATTTAACAAAAGTAATTTCTAAGATATGGGGAACAGGGATGGAATTGTGGATGATTTGGGGCGTATTAATAGTCATCTGTCTGCTTTCTGCGCTCTTCATTTTCACCATTATGAAACGCTTGGAAAATGCTACAAAATAAAGTATTAAAAAATAATTCATAATTTATAATTCATAATTAAAAAAACATGTCTGATGATAAAAAATTTGTTCCGTTCGTTCCGTCGGATACAAATATGAAAGAATTTACAGTCCGAGCATTGCTCATCGGTTTGGTTTTGGCGGTGGTTTTAGGCGCTGCCAATGCCTATTTGGGTCTGAAAGCCGGGATGACCATTGCTGCCACTTATCCGGCGGCAGTAATCGGAATGGCACTACTGCGTTTTTTCAAAGGGAGCATATTGGAAGAAAATTTCACACGTACGGTTGGTTCTATCGGAGAATCGGTTGCTGCAGGCGCCATTTTCACTCTGCCGGCGTTTTACATTTCCGGAATATGGAGCGGTGAAGAATTTGGTTCACTAAGCAGTTACCTGACTGCGTCGCTGATTTTGATAACGGGCGGTACATTGGGCGTATTGTTTGTAGCCTTGCTTCGTCGCGTCATGGTGGAAGATAAAGAATTGCCTTTTCCAGAAAGCGTAGCGGCTGCCGAAATTCACAAAACCGGACAGAGTGGGGCAGGAGGCTCTAAATATCTCTTCTCGGCGATGATTGTCGGCGCTTTGGTGAAAATTGCCGGTGACCTACGTTTATTTGCTACTGAATGGACAGCTTTTTTCAAATCAACTCCTGCCACATTGGCTAATGGTAAAACATTGCAAGGCGGATTTTTAGCCGGCGGACCTTCCATCAGCCCTGCTTATTTGG
>WRFZ01000015.1 GCA_009778655.1 Candidatus Azobacteroides sp. | reverse complement strand
ATTGTTCGTCGCCGATTTCCAGAAAAATATCTTTGAAAATACCGGTTTTTGAGCGTTCGCCGATTGGAATCAACAGTCCGCATTGAAGCATGTATTGCAACAGACCGACGGTTTTCAACAATACGGATTTACCGCCGGCGTTAGGTCCGGATACAATCAAAATCCGGCCGGCCGAATCGGTTGCCGGGTTTTGCAACTCAATATCAAGCGGAACTGCCGATTTGTTTCGCGCCTTATGCGAAAGATAGAGTAGGGGATGGACTGCTCTTATCCAATCCATTTGCTGCTTGTCTTCAATGACCGGGAGAATGGCTTCAATATCCGACGCCAGCAATGCTTTGGCGCGAATAAAATCAATTTCGGCGAGAAATTGATACGATTGCAGAATTTCCGGAATTTCGGGACGGATTTGATTGGTAACAGCGGTCAATATTCGGACAATTTCCCGTTTTTCTTCATTTTCCAGTTCCCGGATTTTATTATTGGCTTCCACCACTTCGGCCGGTTCGATAAAAACCGTTTTGCCGGAAGCCGATTCGTCGTGAACAATTCCTTTCAGTTTCCGTTTGAAAGCCGGGGATATAGGGATAACCAAACGACCGTCGCGCATCGTAGGCGCTACGTCCTTTTCTACCAAGCCTTCCGACTGCGCTGTTCGCAAAATACTGTGCAAGGTTTTGGAAATGCTGGTAACAATTTGCGCCAGCTGTTTGCGAATATTGCTTAATTCCGGTGAAGCATTGTCCTTGATTTCACCGAATTTATCGAGAATAAGATCAATTTGTTTGGTGATTTGAGGGAAAGCGGCAACGTCGGCTGCTAATTCTTGCAGGTGAGGGTAGGGCCTTTCCGTCCGGTGAAAAAAATGTACGATGGCATTAATCGTTTCCAAGGAACGGCGAATATCAAACAGTTCTTTTTCGAGCAGGTAGGTTCCCTCTATACGGATTTTTTTCAAAGAATCGCGTACATCAAAAAAGTGATCAGAAGGAAAGTCGTCATCTCCTTGATTGATTTGTACAAATTCGTAGGTTTGATACAATTGTTTACGGACAAAATCGTATTGAAAGGAAAAAGCCATTTCTCCGACTTTTTCTTCTCCCAAGGGCGACAGGCATCGGGCAATTGCCAATTCCCTGATTTTATCAAAACCGATTTTTTGCTCGAAATTTTGCGGATAAATCATTATACAAAATTACGGATTGTTTTTGAATTGCAGGTAAAATTCAAAAAAGTTTTGTAATTTTGTCGGAGTAAAGATATAAAATATGTACAGACAAATATTCATTCCAAACGAACAAAACAATTATATTCCATTCACTATTCCGCACGAATGGTATGGGCAGTTGATTGAAGTTATTGTGTTTCCTATCTCCACTACAAATATTTCACAAAAAAATACCGATGAAGATTTTTTCAAGCTTTGCGGCGCTTGGGAGTCGGAACAAAGCGCAGAAGAAATGATTTCGGAATTAAAATCTGCGAGAAGTTTCAGAGAGCGAAATTTATCGCTTTAATCAGATACTGTTATGAAATATCTGTTAGATACCAATATTTGTATTTTCTTTTTTCGTAATAAATTTAATATATCAAATATACTGAAATCGAAAGGATTGGAAAACTGTTGCGTTTCTGAAATCACTGTAGCGGAACTTAGATATGGCGCGGAAAATAGCGTAAATCCTCAAAAACATCAACGTAAAAGATTTTGAGAATCTCAAGGATATTCGAATTGAGAATTGGGTGGAAAGATAAAATTACTATAATGAACGAATTTGAAATAAACAACCAAATATTGCTGCAATTAATCGAAGAATGGGAACCGAGGTTGTCGGCTCTATCCGATGAAGTGGTTACCCACCGACCAGATAACGACAGTTGGACAATTAAGGAAATCGTAGGACATATGATTGATTCAGCCACCAATAATATACACCGTATCATTCATTTGCAGTATCAACCTTCTCCTTTGATTTTTCCCGATTATGTAAATGACTGGTGGGTTGCCATACAAGATTACCAAACGGAAAATTGGAACGATTTGGTTCAATTATGGAAATATATCAATAAACATATTGTTCATATTATTCGTCGGGTAAATCTCGACAAATCAGATAATGAATGGATTACGGCATTGGGAGAGAAAGTGTCTCTCCGTGCTATGATTATTGATTATTTACGGCATTTCAAGTTGCACTTGAGCGAAATCAATGAAAGATTACTTAATACTGCGGATGTCTGAACTTGCAACCGGTGCGAGCCAATCAAAGTCTGTATCAATCCTCATCCAAAAGCGGTTGAGGTTTATGCTGTTTGTCTCCCGATGATTTTGGCATTTGAACCGGTTCTTCTTTTTTCTGTTTCGGAGTAATAACTTTTTTAGCTCGTTGATATTCTTTACCGCTTCCAAAGGCAATTCTGATTTTAGCGCCGATTGCATACGTTTTTATTTCTTTTACGTCATATACATTGGTTTGTAAAATACTATTGTATTTGTAATCGGAGGGAAGATCATTATTGTATTCCAACAGTTCTTTTAAAGATTTTTTCAAGACATTATTTACGCCGGTATCCAAGTAAATACCGGTGTATAAGTAGTTTTTTTGAGCGGTTTTCCATTTAAATCCGGCTTCGAAGACAAACATAAATGACGATTTTATTTCCAAATCATCGGAATTTGTAACGTTATGATAAGTATCAAAACCATGACTCGGTATATTTTGGAAAGTCTGTCCGGTGTAAGAAGAATATCCGGTTGTTGTGATGGAATTTACCGTTTGATTATAGGACGCCGAAACAGGGAATCCGTATTTTCCGCCGGCATTTAAATAAAAAAATGCAGAACTGCCCAGCGGAATTTGAAAATTCAGCATCAAGGGCAGTTGGACAAATACTGCCGATTGTTTTTCTTTAAAATCCGAATAATCAGCATTCAGAGTAAAACTGCCGGTTAACCCCGGAGGCGTAGTAATAGCATAGCGGGTAGAAATAGCGTCAATATTGAGTGAACGTCCATACATTGCGGCTTCCATACCTAATGAAAACCCGAACTCGGTCATAAAAAAATGCGTATAGCCAAACCCCAAATTTCCACCGAAAGCAGATTTAACATTGCCACCGCCTCCGTTTAATGAATATTTCAGAGAGGAATTTCCTAAACCGACATTTATATTCCATTCGTTGCTGTATTGCGTCTGCGCAAATAGTCTGTTTAACCCGATTAAAAGACAGATTACTATCGCCGTTTTTCTCATATCAATAGGTGTTATTTGTTGATTTTCAATAATTTTATCCGCTCATTGTTGACTTTGACGAAATAGATTCCTTTGCTCAAAGAGGCCACATTGAGGATCGTTTGTTTCGCTTCAGCCGGATATTGTCGAACAAGCGTTCCGGTGACGGTATAAATTTCTATTATATCGCCGGCTTGGATTTCATCGCTTTCAATGGTAAGCGCTCCTTTCGTCGGATTCGGATACGCGCTGATTGCTTTGCTTGTTACCGGGTGCAGATACACCGGACAAGATCGTAATTTTTGCCCGTTATTTGTAGTTAACAATACGACATATTGAGCATTATCAACAACAGGCAGATACAAATTTCCGAAAGTTTCACCGGGTATATCCACTCCGTTTCGTTGCCACTGATAAGAAACAAAAGTATATCCGCCGTTATTCGCCGGTTGATTAATGACAGAGAGTACATCATCCCAAACCTGTACAACCAGATTAGGGATACAAGACTGCTTAAAACTTACCGAAATGGTATGATTTGCCGTTACATTCGAAAAAGTATAATATCCGTAAGAAACTGCCGAAACATTGTTTACCCCGTCCACCAACACTTGATTGATTTCGTAAC
>WRFZ01000014.1 GCA_009778655.1 Candidatus Azobacteroides sp. | reverse complement strand
GTCCGCATAGATTTTAGAAACGGCTTTGTATAAATAGGGCGTTTCAGGCGACCACAATTGAGGAGTATTGACAATAAAATTTTGTTCAAACGGTTGCTCGTGATTGATTTTGCGGGTATCTTTTTTTTCGGCGACCACCGTTCCGTCCGAAGAAACGATTTGCGTCTCTATTCGGATGTTGCTGCTCCCTGCATTCTCTACCGTTGTTTGCAAACAGATGGAGGCAAACGCTTCCGATACATGCGGAGTGGTAACGTAAGTTCCCCAAACGGGAACATGTACTTTACCGGTCGTAATGAGATGAACGTTGCGATACAATCCTGATCCGGAATACCAACGCGAAGATTGAGGTTTGTTTTCTAAACGCACGGCAAGCGTATTTACGTCCGTATCCGTATGGATAAAATCGGTGATATCGCAATAAAACGAATTGTATCCGTAGGGCCAATAACAAGTTTCCTTGCCGTTCACAAAAATCCTTGCTTCACTCATGGCGCCATCGAAAACCAAGTTTACCCGTTTATCCGGAGGATTACCGGCAGGTATGGAAAAATGCGTACGATACCAGCCGACGCCGGCATAAGGAAGTCCTCCCGTGCGTCCGGTTTTTACCGAGGCTTGTTTTTCCAAGTTCTGCGTAACAGTTACATGCTGTAAATCATTATTCCGGTCGAAAGGTCCGTAAATAGCCCAATCATGAGGAATATCTACGGTTTGCCATCGAGCGTCGTCATAATCTTCCTTCGCAGCTTCCGGAATATCTTCCCGGATGAACCGCCAATTTCTTTCCAACAACCGTTCGGTTCGCTGTGCATTTACTATCGTAAAGCTGCAAAGAAATGCGAATAATAGGACTTTAATAGAGTTCATACTTTTGATAACCTATAACTTATAACCTACAACTTATAACTTATCACTTATAACCTATCACTTAGAAAAAGCGTCAAGAGCGACTGTCGGCCGGCCGGTATTATCAAACGCAGACATTGTATAGCCGCTCCAACTCACATATCCTTCCGGTTCCCAATAAAATATTCCGAGACATTGATTATTCGGAACCGCTTGGGCTTTGGCAATCAAATCAGTCAGAAAATCTTTACAGGTTTCAGCCTGATCCCAAGGCATCCCGACTTCACAAATCATGACTTCCGAACCGTAGCGACTAATCATATCGTTTATATTAGCCAAGCACTGCTCATTCACCGTTTTCCAATTATCCACATCCGGATACAGAGACATGCCGATTACATCCCATTTGCCGCCGTTGTTTTTCAAACCGTCAAACAGCCATCGGAACAACGAATTATCACTCCCAGACTGTAAATGGACAATCACTTTTGCTTGAGGAAAGACTTCTTTAACGGCATCATATCCGGCATTGTTCAGATCGGCATAATTTTTCATGTTAGTCGAAGCTCGTCCGTCTTCCCACAACATGCCGTCGCCGGTTTCATTGCCTACTTGTACCCATTCCGGAGTAATCCCATTATCTTTCAAAGTAGTAAGTACATCTTTGGTGTGAGTTGCAACCGCATTCTTCAAATCGTCGAAACTCAAGATTTCCCAAGAAGCAGGTTTAGCCTGCTTCCCGGGATCTGCCCATGTATCGCTGTAATGAAAATCAATCATCACCCGCATGCCTAAATTGTTAGCGCGCCATGCTTTAATCAGTACGTCGTTTTTGTTGCACCATCCGTCCGCAGGATTTACCCAGACCCGCAAACGGATGGCGTTCATACCCAAGTCGCGCAGTAAAGTCATACATTCGGTTTCGCTACCGACGGCATTATAAAACTTACAGCCCTCTTTCTCCATCTGCGTCAACCAGCTTACATCGGCCCCTTTGGCAAAACCGGTCATATCATAAACCAGCGGTTTCGGCCACGTAGTCGAATGATCATCACTACAAGCAAAGAAAGAAAACAATGCCGATAAAACAACAATTATATACTTAAAAACAGATTTCATAATTCATAATTTATAATTCATAATTATTATTATTCTATCTCATATTTTCCATGAATCAAATCAACCGTCAATTGATGCGTTCCGATTGAAAGCGAAGCATCATCGGTGATATTACTTCCTTTATAATACAAATTTCCGGAAGAGCCTCCATAGTAGTGCGCCCAGGATGTATCCAAATGAATCTGAAAACCATAGGAGGAAGCAGCGTTAACGGTAATTGTTCCCGAATAAATGCCCGGCGTCTGCGTCGCAGAAAGGACGGTAGTAAAATCCCAAACATCATTTAATCCCGAAACATAAATTTCATTTCCTACACCGGTCAGGTTGTATGTCAAATCTTTCAATGAAACATCCAACAGATAAACTCCCGGAGCCGGAGCCGGAATATTGTCGCTTCCTTGGAAAACAAGCGTTCCGGAATAAGCGTCTCCTCCGGCAAATACATACTTATCATTCCAATTACCGTTTTCGATGTTCAAGGAATATCCATACAGTGAATTGACATTGATTACTCCTACATATCCGAGTCCGTCTTCATCATAGAGATTGAGGAAATTATCGAAAGTCCAGCTGCCGCTGATACCGTCATCAATGCCGGGAACATACAGGTATTGGGGTATTTCCACCGGTGCAGTCGAACCCGATTCCACCGTGCATTTCCAATTTTTGGGATCGCTGAGATCAAGTACCAGCGTACATTCGCCCGTAGCCGGAACAGAAACCGTGATTTCTCCGGCTTGTTGAGCCAGCGCTATTTTATCACCCGACTGAGTAAAGGCAACCGGCGTAGCGATTGCAGCCGCATCATCGGTACTCGTCGTATAATTGTATAAATTACCCGTAGTACTCAATTGTATTTTTAACGAATTGGTAGAGGCGGCGGTAAACACATACGTCCATTTGACATTGGGCCGGTCGAAAGTCATTTCTCCGGCAATATCTCCGCTGACGGTAAGTTTCGGTAAAAGCAAGGACGACCATTCTTTCTTTTTGGTATCCACGGTTACATAATAACATCCGCTTTGGCCGGGGAACCAGCAGTTCCAACTGTCGCTTGTTGACGCAAGTGCAAAAGCGTTGTTATCTACGGGAAAATTACCCCAGATTGTGCCATCGCCTTCTTTCATGTAAAAATTATACCATGCCGTTGCTCCCATGAAACCGGTATATATACTGTCGGATTCCGGAGAGTACAGCGTAATGCCTGTATCCGCCTTGTTGCTATCGAGAATAAATCCTACCGACATATCAATCGAGTAAGGAGTGACTGTTATCGTCAAAACATTGCTATATACCGGTTCCATATTATTACCCACACTCGATTGGAGACGGAAATAAAGCGGAGTAGGTACATCCGGATCCAATTTGAGATTTTTGGCGACTGTGTTCAATTCAAATCCGGTATAGCTCTTCGACAAATTGCTTTCAACAGATTCTACCACATTGGAAGCAAAATCATTTTGAGTGGAAATCTGAAGCGTAGTAGCGAGAATGTCGGGAGCCTGCATCTCCGGATTGCTGACGGTAAGCGCCTGCGTACTCCAAGCCAACGATAATACCTGTTGATTGGCATTATCTTGAGATAGCGCGACTTCACTTGCGGTAGCCATCAATTCATTGGCTTCGAGTTCCGACAAGTATATTTTATCCCCGTCATTTTCACAGGCAATCACGACGGCCATAGAAAGCAATAGCAGGGAAAATCGTTTGATTTTATTGAATGTCTTCATACGTATTTTTAATAGTTATCATTTTTTAAATTCGGGTTAGCCAT
>WRFZ01000013.1 GCA_009778655.1 Candidatus Azobacteroides sp. | reverse complement strand
CCATACGTTTTTCCGGGCGCCGTAATATCCTCTTGTCAATTTGAGGATTCTTTTTCTTTTAGCTCTTGAAGCTACATGATTGACTGATCTGGGCATAATAAATAAAATGTTTGTGAAAATTAGCGCCGCTCTTTTGCGGTCTTTTGGGCTAAATCTCTGTTAATAAATCTTTTGAAAATCACTTAAATAACATTCTTTTAAGAAAGAAAAACTCGATTATTTCATTCCCAACATTTCCTTCACGCTCTTCACGTTGGACGGGTCAAGGATTGAAAAATGCGTTAATCTCCGTTTTTGCTTTTTAGTTTTCTTAGTGAGAATGTGACTTTTGTAAGCATGTTTTCTCTTGATTTTTCCTGTTCCGGTAAGAGCGAATCTTTTTTTGGCGCCGGAAATAGTCTTCATTTTAGGCATTTTTACTTCAATTAATTGTTTGTTTATAATAATCTGACTCAAGAAAATCATCGGTTTTAATCATTGATTTCCGATGTTTCGCTGTCGTCGGTAACTGGCTCATTTACATTCGCCGGTTTGAAAAGTTTTTTTACCGCCGGCGGAGTCGCCGCGCCGCTCATTTTTTTGGGAGCGAGCATGATAATCATTTTCTTACCTTCCAATGCCGGCAGTTGTTCCACTTTGGCATAATCTTCCAAATCGTTGGCAAATCGAAGCAATAATACTTCGCCTTGCTCCTTAAATAAAATAGAACGACCTTTGAAAAACACGTATGCTTTTACTTTCGCTCCTTCTTCCAAGAAACTCTTGGCATGCTTCAATTTGAAATTGTAGTCATGATCGTCGGTTTGCGGACCGAAACGAATTTCCTTGACCACAATTTTTACCGATTTTGCCTTTTGTTCCTTTTGACGTTTCTTTTGTTGATAAATGAACTTCTGATAATCCAAAATTCTACAAACAGGCGGCACCGCATTCGGTGAAATTTCAATCAAGTCGAGATTTAATTCTCCGGCAATTTTAAGAGCTTCGACAATCGGATAAACACCTTGTTCTACGTTATCTCCTACTAAACGAACTTCTCGTGCGCGGATTTTTTCATTAATACGATACTGATCCTTAAGATTGTCTTTCTTCATTCAACTATGTCTGACTGTTTTATATTTTTTTGTTTTTTAATTGTTTATTACCATTGATTCATTTGTCTTTTCACTTCTTCAGTCAAAAGTTCGGCAAAGGTAGCAATTTTCATCGAACCGGCATCGCCTTCGCCCTGTTTTCTTACGGAAATTTCATTATTTTCCGATTCTTTTTCTCCGACAATCAATAAATAGGGTATTTTTTTCAATTCGTTATCTCTGATTTTGCGCCCTATCTTTTCATTTCGGTCATCAATGATTACCCGAATATCGTTTTTCTTTAATTCTTTTGCTACTTCTTCCGCATAGTCGTTGAATCGTTCGCTGATCGGAAGAATAACCGCTTGATCGGGAACCAGCCATAAAGGAAATTTTCCGGCGGTATGTTCAATCAACACAGCAACAAAACGCTCCATCGAACCGAAGGGGGCGCGATGAATCATCACCGGACGGTGGCGTTGATTGTCCGCTCCGATGTATTCCAACTCAAAACGTTCGGGCAGATTGTAATCCACTTGAATCGTTCCCAATTGCCAGCGACGTCCCAAAGCGTCTTTTACCATAAAATCTAATTTGGGGCCGTAAAAAGCAGCTTCGCCCAATTCTATTTTCGCTTTGATCCCGGTTTCTTCACATACTTCAATAATCGCCTGTTCGGCTTGTCGCCAATTTTCATCCGACCCGATATATTTTTCCTTATTATTGGGATCGCGTAACGAAATTTGCGCTTCGTAATCATTGAAATTCAGCGCTCGGAAAATGATATGAATAATCTCCATCACCTTGATAAATTCCGTTTTGACTTGATCCGGAGAGCAAAAAATATGAGCGTCGTCCTGCGTAAAACCTCTCACCCGGGTTAATCCGTGAAGTTCTCCGCTTTGCTCGTAACGATAGACCGTACCAAATTCAGCCAAACGAAGCGGTAAATCCTTGTACGATCGCGGAAACGCTTTGTATATTTCGCAATGGTGCGGACAATTCATCGGTTTCAGCAAAAATTCCTCGCCTTCTTCCGGCGTATGAATCGGTTGAAACGAATCCTTTCCGTATTTTGCATAATGTCCGGAAGTTACGTACAGCATTTTACTCCCGATATGCGGAGTCATCACTTGCTGATAGCCGTATTCCTTTTGGATTTGTTTGAGAAATTCTTCCAATTTCAAGCGCAATTGCGTCCCTTTAGGCAACCAAAGCGGTAATCCCTGTCCCACATTTTGCGAGAAAGTAAACAATTCCATCTCTTTTCCGATTTTCCGGTGGTCGCGTTTTTTTGCTTCTTCCAATAACGCAAGATAATCGTCCAACAACTTCTTTTTCGGGAAAGTAATCCCGTAAATGCGCGTTAATTGCGGACGTTTTTCATCGCCTCGCCAATACGCGCCGGCAACCGACATCAGTTTGATTGCTTTGATCGGAGAAGTATCGGGCAGATGCGGTCCGCGACAAAGATCGGTAAAAGCGCCTTGCGTATAAGTCGTAATGGTTCCATCCGCTAATTCGGCGATTAACTCGGTTTTATAGGTTTCGTTCCGGTCGCCGAACAGCTTCAAGGCGTCTTTTTTTGAAACCTCGCGGCGCAAAAGGCGCTCTTTCTTTGCTGCCAACTCTTGCATTTTCTTTTCGATCACCGGTAAATCCGCATCCTTGATAGTCGCGTCTTTTCCCGGATCCACATCGTAATAAAATCCGTTTTCAATCGCCGGACCGATACCGAATTGAATATCCGGATACAATTCTTGCAGCGCTTCGGCCAATAAATGAGCGGAAGAATGCCAAAACGTATGTTTACCTTCCTCATCTTCCCATTTATATAATTTCAAAGCGGCATCTTCCTCAATAGGACGGGACAAGTCCCGAGTTTCGCCGTTTACTCCCGCAGCCAAAACGTCTTGAGCCAAACGGGGACTGATACTTTCCGCTATTTGCAGGGAAGTGGTTCCTTGTGCATATTCCCTCACGGAACCATCGGGAAATGTTATTTTTATCATATTTTCTACCAACTGATAGGCTGATTATTAAATTTTTGCAAAAGTAGGATTTTTTTTTCAATGCAGCAAATTATTTTTGCCGATTAATTTTTTCCCGACGCCATGAAAAAGGCCATTTCGAATTGATTTCGTAAAAATTCGCTCGATTTACGGCACGCTACGGCGAACAGCCGGTAAATACAGGTTAGTGAGAAAGAAATAAAATAAATGTAACGCTCTTGAAAACATTGGTAATAAAAATGAAAAAAAAATTATTCAAAATTTTTATTTTTTTAAGAATATACAGCTACTTTTGTGGAAAGTTTGAGAACTTATTATTATTTACTAATTACTAAATTTTTTAGTTATGAAAAAAACTGTACTCTTTTTAATGGCGCTTATGATGAGCGCCGGATTTGCTTTTTCACAAACTGTTTTACCGCCGTCGAGCAACGTGCCCGGCATAACCATTTCCAATGACGGTGTGGACGGCGCCGGATGGACCGGTGCGAACATTATTTTGGGTAAC
>WRFZ01000012.1 GCA_009778655.1 Candidatus Azobacteroides sp. | reverse complement strand
CATGAAGTGGTGAATCAATATGCGAGCCGCTTCTTTTAACGCATCTTTCGGATGAACCGACCCGTCGGTTGTGATTTCGAGAATCAATTTTTCGTAGTCCGTTTTTTGTTCTACTCTGAAATTTTCAATCGTATATTTCACATTACGAATCGGCGTAAAGATTGAATCAATGGCAATTTGATTAGCCAAATCAGTTTCCGAACGGTTTTCTTCTGCCGGAACATAACCGCGACCTTTTTCAACGGTCAATTCAATATTGAAACTTGCGCCTTTATCCAAATTACAAATAACCAATTCCGGATTCAAAATAGTAAAGCCGCCTAATTGCTTACCGATATCTCCGGCCACAAATTTTTCGACTCCGGAAATATTGATTATTGCTTTCTCGCTTTCAATCGTCTTGATTACTTGTTTGAAACGTACTTTCTTAAGATTAAGAATTATTCTTGTTACATCTTCGATAACACCCGGAATGGGGGAAAACTCATGATCAATGCCGTCAATTCGGATCGAAGTGATTGCAAAACCTTCAAGCGATGACAAGAGAATACGGCGAAGGGAATTACCGATAGTAATTCCGTAACCGGGCTCCAACGGACGGAATTCAAATTTCCCGTAATGGCTGTCCGCTTCCAGCATAAATACTTTATCGGGTCTTTGAAATGTTAATATCGCCATAATGACCTCTTTTTTATTTAGAATATAATTCTACGATTAATTGTTCTTTAATATTTTCGGGAATATCAGCCCTCTCCGGGATATGCAGATATTTTGCACTCATCGAAGAAGAATCATATTCAATCCACGGATATTTGCTGTGATTTATTCCCGAAACACTGTCAAGGATTATTTCCAACGATTTGGCTTTCTCGCGAACGCCAACGATTTGTCCCGGTTTCACTATGTAAGAAGGGATATTAACTACACTGCCGTCCACTACAATATGACGGTGTGAAACCAATTGACGCGCACCTGCTCTCGATTTTGCCAAGCCCATGCGGAAAACGATATTGTCTAACCGGGATTCCAACAACTGAAGAAGCACTTCACCGGTAATACCTTTCGATCGGGAAGCTTTTTCGAACATGTTGCGGAATTGTTTTTCCAATACGCCGTAGGTATATTTCGCTTTTTGTTTTTCGCGTAACTGGATACCGTATTCGGAAGTTTTTTTCTTTCTTCCGGTACCGTGTTGTCCCGGAGGATAATTCTTTTTACTCAACACTTTGTCCGGTCCGAAAATCGGCTCGCCGAATTTACGCGCAATTTTTGTTTTTGGTCCAGTATATCTTGCCATTTTTATATTTTTTAATAGTTCTGCGGGACAGGAATTTGTGCAGCCGCGATTACAGAGAGGCGTAGTGTAATCTATTCACGTATTCTTATCCTGTACAGGAAAATAAATTAATTAAACTCTTCTTCTCTTGGGAGGACGGCAACCGTTATGCGGAAGCGGAGTAACATCTATGATCTCCGTAACTTCGATTCCGGCTCCGTGCACGGTGCGAATAGCAGATTCTCGTCCGTTACCCGGACCTTTCACATAAGCTTTTACTCTTCTCAGTCCTAAATCGTAGGCAACTTTTGCGCAATCCTGCGCAGCCATTTGCGCTGCATAAGGCGTGTTTTTCTTTGAGCTTCTGAATCCCATTTTACCTGCCGAAGACCAAGAGATGACTTGCCCTTCGCTGTTTGCTATGGTAACAATAATATTGTTAAACGAAGAGTGGACGTGTAATTGACCGTTGGCGTCAACTTTTACGACTCTTTTTTTAGCTGCAACTGTTTTCTTTGCCATATTATATTCAATTATTAATCATTAACTTTTCGTTGCTTTTTTCTTGTTGGCAACCGTTTTCTTACGTCCTTTCCGGGTACGGGCATTGTTTTTGGTGCTTTGTCCGCGCACAGGCAAGCCGATACGATGACGAATGCCCCGATAACAGCCGATATCCATCAGCCGCTTGATATTCAACTGAACTTCGGAACGGAGATCGCCTTCGACTTTATAACTCCGACCGATAATTTCACGCACGACCGTTGCCTGCTCATCCGTCCAGTCTTTTATTTTAATATCTCTGTCAATTCCTGCTTCCGACAGGATTTTGTTGGCTGAACTGCGACCGATACCGAATATATAAGTTAACGCAATTTCGCCTCTTTTGTTTTGGGGCAAATCTACCCCGACTACTCTTATCGCCATTATTCAAATTTTTAGCAAATTTATTACTTATCCCTGACGTTGTTTAAATCTGGGGTTTTTCTTGTCTATTACATACAGGCGCCCCTTTCTTCTAACGATTTTCGAATCGGGCGTACGCTTTTTTATTGAAGCTCTTACTTTCATATATTTATAATTTTATTTATCATTTATTTATACCGGAATGAAATTCGTCCTTTCGACAAATCGTAGGGCGACATTTCAACTTTTACTTTATCTCCCGGAAGAATTTTGATATAGTGCATACGCATTTTCCCCGAAATGTGCGCCGTAATTTCGTGCCCATTCTCCAATTCTACCCGGAACATCGCATTAGACAAGGCTTCTATAATGATTCCGTCTTGTTCGATAGCTGATTGTTTAGCCATATATTCTTGTTAATTTAGTAAAACTTGATCTATTAATTCAAACGTTGATAAAATATCAGCTTTGCCCGGACGAATAGCGACGGTATGCTCAAAATGTGCGGAGGGTTTTCCGTCTCTTGTTCGAACCGTCCAACCGTCTTTTTCAAACCGTACGTTTTTTGTTCCCAAATTAATCATCGGCTCAATAGCGATACACATGCCGTTTTTCAATAAAGGCCCCTGTCCTTTTTTTCCGTAATTGGGAACTTCCGGCGCTTCATGCATCTCTTTACCGATTCCATGTCCGACTAATTCCCGCACGACGCTGTATCCTCTGCTTTCGCAATAGACTTGAATCGAATGAGCAATATCCCCGATTCGTTTCCCTTCAACCGCATTGCTTATACCTACGTATAAAGCCTCTTTGGTGGTTTGAAGCAGTTTTTTTACATCCGGAGCTATTTCTCCGACTTCAAACGTATAGGCCGAATCACCGCAATATCCGTTCAATTTTACTCCGCAATCAACTGAAACAACGTCTCCCTCTTTTAACCGATAAGTTCCCGGTATTCCGTGAACCACGTGATCATTGATTGATATGCAAAGCGCATTGGGAAACCCGTTGTATCCTTTGAATAACGGAATCGCTTTATGATCCAGAATAAATTCTTCAGCTACCTTATCCAATTGAAGCGTAGTAACTCCGGGTTGAATCTGCTTTGCCGCTTCAGCCAATGTAGCGCCGACCAATCGGTTCGCTGCTCGCATCAATTCTATTTCTTCGTCCGTTTTAAGATAGATCATTGATTTACTTAATAGGCTTGCCCCGACCGTCCTTTAATTCTTCCGGACTTCAGCAAACCATCGTAATGGCGCATCAATAAATGACTTTCCACTTGTTGTAATGTATCCAACACTACTCCGACCAAAAT
>WRFZ01000011.1 GCA_009778655.1 Candidatus Azobacteroides sp. | reverse complement strand
CCGATTTCGTCCCCGCGCGCTTTACGGAAGGCGTCAGCAAAGACGTGACAAAGACCTATAAAGTTGATTTTACGATGGACGGCAGTCAACTCGCCGAGCAGCTGGTCGGCAACTTAGCCATTCGCGGATTGGGCGGCAACAACACCTTCGTCATCAATACGATTGTGATTACGGATGACGAGGGCAACATGCTGGTAAACTATGATAAGGACATCCAAAGTGGCATCGCCCAAATTAAACTCGATGTATCTCAAGTTTACAACGCCGATGGCGGAATTATTGTCACCGGTCATAACGAAAACGTATCTGTTTATGCAATTGACGGACGTTTAGTGAAACAAACCATCGCCAACCAAGATACCTACATTCCTCTGCAACGAGGCTTGTATATAGTGAGAGTCGGCGCAAATCAAGCGGTTAAAGCGCTTGTAAAATAACTTTTTGATTTTTTTATGAATAGCAGAGATGTTGCATGCAATATCTCTGCTATTTTTTTATTAACCGGCAAAATGAAAAAAACGGTATTGATTTTAATTATGGCCATTTCTGTAATTTCCGGCATTGCTCAAGATCAATTGCCGGGTATTTATTACATATCCGATATTAATAATAACAGAAAAATTGACTGTTATCTTGCTTTGTACAATGATGGTAGTTATGATTTGGAACTGAGTGAGCGGGCTACTGTTGATATAGTACAATCTGCGATTTTATCCCATGGCAAATATTTTTTAAAAGATAATCAAATCAATTTTCTTGATTCAATTCATGGATTTAAAATGCAAATGCGTCTGTTTATGCAAAAGGATATAAAAGTTGAAAAAGGATTTGGATTTTTAGAAGATAAAATTTTTATTCGCTGTTATGATAACGATAATCCGAATTATATAAATTTACAGATAGAACCGGAGAAACAAAAAACGGAAAGATATGCGTACCAAAAATCTCACAAAACTCTATATCCGATTTATTACGGAACCTATGAGTCTCTGGATAATACTTATCAAGACGATAAATATGGAATTTATGAAACCGGACGCAGTTATGAACTGCAAATAAAAAAAGAGGAAAATAAATATCTTTTGTATTATAAACAAATTCTCATATCAGAAGGAACATGGAAGAGAGATAGAAATGAATTATCTCTGTTTGATGAGAATTTACAACACTCCTTTTATGTTCTGATTACAGAAAAAGGATTAATCAGTAAATATCTTCCGGGAGAGTATAAAAGTTGTTCTCTTATTTATAAAATCAAGTAATATCCCGATAAAAAAGAAAGAAAATTGATTTCCACCGAAAATCAGTCCGTCAGCTACACCGCTTTCAACAAGGTTTTCAATATCAGTGAAAAAGTCGGTGCGGACAATTATGTACAGGATTTTGTTTACGGCCCCGATCAACAGCGATGGAAAACCACGTTAAAAAAGAACAACAATGTCGTAAAAACGATTATCTTTGCGGGAGATTACGAAAAGATAACCGACAACGGGGTGACTCAAGAATTGTATTACATCGGCGACAAAGCGATTTATGTGAAAAAGGCCGGACAGGAGGAGAAGACATACTATACCGTTAAAGACCATTTGGGAAGCATATTAAAACTTGTTGACAACAACGGAACAACAGTATTTGAAGCTTCCTATGACCCGTGGGGAAAGCAGACGATAACGACCAACACGTTCAAATTTCACCGGGGATTTACCGGGCACGAGCATCTGCCGGAATTTAACTTGATCAACATGAACGGCCGGATGTATGATCCGATTTTGGGACGCTTCCTCAGTCCCGACCCGTTTGTTCAAATACCGGATTTCACTCAGAGTTTCAATCGGTATGCCTACTGTCTGAATAATCCGCTAATCTACACCGACCCAGACGGCGAGTGGAATTGGTTAGTTGCTGGAATTGGCTTTATTTATGGCTATGTAAGTTATGGACTTACCAATGGAGATTGGGGTTGGAAAGCACTCGGCAATGGTGCGCTTTCAAGTGTGATGTGGGGTATTGGATATACAGGCGAAGTTGCAAAGGCAGGAATAACACCTTTGTCTTATGCTGCACAATCAGCGGTAAGTAGTACGGTCAATCAATTTATGCCGTCAATGAGCATACCCATAGGCAATAGTAATTTTTCCATAGGTGCATCGTTTGGATTAGGGATAAGTCCCAATGGATTAGTTGGTGGAGTGAACTTTTCTGGAACATATCGTAACGGCGATTTTGCCTTAACAGGAGGCATCGGTGCATCGGGTAATATGTCTTCAGTGGGAGGGGATATTTCATACGGAGATGTTGGAGTAAGTTATTACGAAACTACTTATGGCGGCGCTACGGGTCCGGACGGAAAACCCAATAATCAAAAATTAGGCGGTTATGGTATCAACATTGGAGAGTTTTCTTTGCGTGTAGAGAATGACCTTAATTTTAAGATTAAGGGAGTAGAATTGGGAGGCGATGGAGGCGATCGATGGCGGACTTCTGCTGTTGAAATCGGTATTAAAAACTTTGTTCTTGGAACATCCGTTTATACCAATGAACCTGATGGAAGTCTTGACAAGAATGGATATAGTAAATTTTGGAATAGAACCAAACAAGCCTATGCCGACGGTACGGCTTATAATAGTCCTTTGTATGTTGGAGTTAAACAGGGGGGGAGAGTAACGAGAATAGGACTCAATCAGCCGTGGATACAGGATATGACTCAAAACGGTGTTCATCTTTTTCTCAGTAAATCATCGCCCTTATTTCCTACTCCATACGGAGAATATTCTTCGGCTTACCGTTACAGCGGGTATTATAATCCTTATTCCTTATATTATAGATAAAAAATGTATGTTATGAAACGCCATATAATATTTATATTAATGACTGAATGCTTTTTTTCCTGTGGTGATGGCTTGCGGTTTGCAGTTAATTCGCGAACTGTTAAAGACGTGTCAATAAATTTTTCAAGAGAATATACGGGACTTGATACTTTAATCAGGATAGACGGATATTATTATCATGAAGATGGTACAGGCTTATTACATGAACCTTTTATAATGTCAAACGATAGAGAATTTAATATTTTATATGTACGATATAAAAATCACAATCAAATACAGGAAGATTTTAGAAATCAATCAGACAAAACAGGAAGAGGAAAGGGAAACTATACCCTGTCGGGTGATACCATTAAAGTAAGATGGGCTATGCCTTTTCAATGGGCTGGCTATAACATATTTTCACAGCAATATGTAATAGAAAGTGATACTACCTTACGGCAGATATTTCATTTATGTGAAACATGCGATACGAAACGAGACCCTGTAAGAAATGAGATTTACAAATTTTACGAATATCCTGTTGATGATTAACAACAATCAAAGTAGCAAATAGTCAGAGGCGGCTTGGCGCAGGTGGGGGGTAAAGCAGTATTTGCAAGCGCAGTGCGTTTCGCCCCC
>WRFZ01000010.1 GCA_009778655.1 Candidatus Azobacteroides sp. | reverse complement strand
GGAAACGTTACAGGATTTAAATGCTAAATTATTAAAATGAAACCGAATTTCAAAAACATCAATATCAATACAGAAGGCTTTGTCAACAAAAATGCAGCCGATTGGATGCAAGCCAACAACATTAAAGCCGATTGGAATACACCCGAACAAATCGCGGTGAAACCGGTTTATTCCAAAGAAGATTTGGAAGGCATGGAACACTTGGAATATGCCGCCGGAATTCCTCCTTTCTTGAGAGGTCCCTATTCCAACATGTATGTCATGCGCCCGTGGACCATTCGTCAATATGCCGGATTTTCCACAGCCGAAGAATCCAATGCTTTTTATCGTCGGAATCTGGCCGCCGGCCAAAAAGGACTTTCCGTCGCTTTCGACTTGGCTACTCACCGCGGATACGACGCCGATCATCCGCGCGTGGTGGGCGATGTCGGTAAAGCCGGCGTTTCCATCTGCTCGCTCGAAGACATGAAAGTCTTGTTCGACGGCATTCCTCTGAAAGACATGTCCGTTTCCATGACCATGAACGGCGCGGTGCTGCCGATTTTGGCTTTCTATATCAACGCCGGATTGGAACAGGGCGCCAAGTTGGAAGAACTCAACGGAACAATTCAGAACGATATTCTGAAAGAATTTATGGTGCGAAATACATATATTTATCCGCCGGAATTTTCGATGCGTATCATTGCCGATATTTTCGAATATACTTCACAAAAAATGCCGAAATTCAATTCAATATCCATTTCGGGTTATCACATGCAGGAAGCGGGAGCAACCGCCGATATAGAATTGGCTTATACGTTGGCTGACGGAATGGAATATTTGAAAGCCGGAATTGATGCCGGAATTAACGTGGATAACTTTGCGCCTCGTCTCTCGTTTTTCTGGGCGATCGGCGTAAACCATTTCATGGAAATTGCCAAGATGCGCGCCGGACGTTTGTTGTGGGCAAAAATAGTAAAAAGTTTCGGAGCTAAAAATCCGAAGTCGTTGGCCTTGCGCACGCACTGTCAAACGTCGGGATGGTCGCTCACCGAACAAGATCCGTTCAACAATGTGGGACGCACCTGTATCGAAGCAATGGCAGCCGCTCTGGGACATACCCAATCTTTGCATACGAACGCTTTGGATGAAGCCATTGCTTTGCCGACCGATTTTTCGGCTCGTATTGCTCGTAATACCCAAATTTACATTCAAGAAGAAACGCAAATCTGCAAAGAAGTTGATCCTTGGGCCGGTTCTTATTATGTGGAAACGCTGACAAAAGCATTGGCGGAAAGGGCATGGTCGTTGATTCAAGAAATTCAGGAACTCGGCGGAATGGCGAAAGCCATCGAAACGGGTATCCCGAAAATGCGTATCGAAGAAGCTTCCGCCCGGACGCAAGCGCGTATTGACTCCGGTAATCAAATCATTATCGGACTCAACAAATATCGTTTGGAAAAAGAAGATCCCATTGATATTCTGGAAGTGGATAATACAGCCGTTCGTAAACAGCAGATTGAACGTTTGAACGAATTGAAATCCAAACGCGACAACACTGCCGTCAAAAAATCGCTGGAAGCTATTACGCATTGCGCTCAAACCGGCGAAGGAAACTTGCTGGATTTAGCGGTACAAGCGGCTAAAGTTCGCGCAACATTGGGTGAAATATCCGATGCTTGCGAAAAAGTTTGCGGAAGATATAAAGCGATAATCAGAACTATTTCAGGAGTGTATTCAACAGAAACAAAAGGCGATGATACGTTCAAGAAAGCATGCGAACTCGCCGAAAAATTTGCAAAAAAAGAAGGACGTCAACCACGCATCATGGTAGCTAAAATGGGACAAGACGGTCACGACCGCGGAGCAAAAGTAGTGGCTACCGGTTATGCCGACTGCGGATTTGACGTTGACATGGGACCTCTGTTCCAGACGCCGGAAGAAGCAGCCCGTCAAGCCGTTGAAAATGATGTGCATGTATTGGGTATTTCCTCGCTGGCCGCCGGACATAAGACCTTGGTTCCGCAGGTAATGGCAGAACTGAAAAAATTGGGACGGGAAGATATCCTTGTTATCGTCGGCGGAGTAATTCCTCCGCAGGATTACGATTTTCTGTATCAATCGGGCGTTGCGGCCATTTTCGGTCCCGGCACGTCGGTAGCCGGCGCAGCCGTAGCAATTTTGGAATTGCTGTTGCAGGAATAACAATTGGGAGAAAAACTGAAGATGTAGAGACGTGGACACACCGCGCCTCTACTTTTTTATCTTCGTAGCAAAATATTATTTGATGCATTGAATAATTTATTTAGCTATATCTAAATAATTATTTAGATATGTATATCCTTTTATTCATCCGTTTTCCACCCTTTCGCTCTGTACACCGAATCTCGCAATGCCTCCCCTTTTTCCCTGTCCTGTACCGGTTGAGTAAATTTTACCTTCGACCCTCTTTTTCTCCCAACCAATAAACATTTTTTCCGCTGTGTCCACGATTTGTTTTTTCATCGTAATAGAAATCTTTCGGATTAACATCCGGTACTATTTTATCTTGATAATATACATGATTTTTGTTTTCTGCAATAACGGTCGCTCGTTTCTGAAATAGTTTACCTCCACCCTTTCGCTCTATACACCGAATCTCGCAATGCCTCCCCTTTTTCCCTGTCCTGTACCGGCGGATAAATCATCCCGTATTCATTGATAAGGCGATTTTTTAAGTTTTCAAAAAAAGGAACTTTTTGGGGAGAACATACTTTTAGTGAATGTTCAATATCTCTCATTCTATCCCATCCGGCAAAAGTAAGGATTCGAGGATCAGCTCCTCTTTCCAACAATGAAGTAAAACAACTCCAATCTCCTAATGTGGCTGTTCGCAAAGGGGTGCTTCCCATTTTATCACCGTATGCGTTTATGTCTGCCCCTTTATCCAATAAAAAATTACACAATTCCATATCTTCCCGGTACATGATGGAGTTGATTAACGGAGAATAATAATAATCGCCGAATCCGTTAATATCCGCTCCGTAGTCAATCAACAAACCGACTATTTTTTTGCTTTTGAATTATTCTTTATCTTGCAAACGGTCCAATCCAAAGGATTGGCTTGATAATAAAGAACTTCTTTTCCTGTATGCGGATCAACAATTTTCATTTGTCTTCGGAGTAAACAATATTGATTGGGATTTGCACCATGTTTTAATAGAATTTCCACCATGTCCGGTTTTTGAAGTATCACGGCATACATCAGCAAAGTGGGACGGTCGCTATCGCCGTATTGTTTGGCCGAATCAATCGGTACCTGTTTTTTATCCAACAGTTCATTTAACCGTTTGGAATCGTCTTCATAGATCGCTTTACCCAAAG
>WRFZ01000009.1 GCA_009778655.1 Candidatus Azobacteroides sp. | reverse complement strand
CAGTCGCAGTGAATCATTCCAAATTCAATGCTTTTGTCGGATTTCGAACCGCTGCCCGATAGCTTTGCGCACTCACCGTAAGCAAAGTAATCAGTAAAACAATCAGTCCCCCGACAAGGAACACCCACCAATAAATAGGAATCTTGTAGGCAAAATTTTCCAACCATTTTTTTGTAATAAACCATGCTGTCGGAAGGGCTATCAGATAAGCAATGCCGAGTTGTATCAACACATTCCGGTTCAACATCAAGATAATTTCCCAAACGGTAGAGCCGTTGACTTTACGGATAGCGATTTCTTTTGCTTTGTAACGGGAATTGAACACAATCAATCCGTAAACGCCCATGACAGCGATGACGACAATAATCAAACCGAACAAGCCGATCAGTTTTGCCATATTGCTTTCTTTTTGATACAATTTGTCCATTTCCTCATCCAAGAAATGAGCATTGAAAGGGTCTTTACTGAATTTATTCCAAGTTTGCTCAATGGATTTGATAGTATTTGGAATTTCTGTTCCTTTGAGTTTAACCAATAGGTATTGGAAATTTTGATATTTCGCTAATATACCGAAAGCCATCGGAGTAATCGAATCGTGCAACGATTCGTAATTGATGTTTTGGGCTATCGCCTGTATGCGCCCCGGCCCGAAAGCATCGAAATCTTTTCCGATAATACTTTCGTCAAATTCGTATTTCTTCAAAAAGGCTTCGTTGACCACCATTTGAGATACGATGGAATCCATGTGTTCCGGTTTTTGTCCGGCTATAATGGGGACATTGAAAAAATCAAGGAAACGGTCGTCCACCGACCAAACGTGAAGGTTGATAATCTGTTTTCCTTCAAACTCGCGGCCCCAAGTCATTTCTACATGTCCCGGCAAAGCTCCGGCGAGACAATAATCAACAATACGTGAATCTCTTAATAATTCTTGACCAAATGATTGCACATTTTCACCCAATCCTTCCAACGGAATATAAATGATATTATTTTTCGGAATACCCCAATCATAGTTCTGCATGTAATCATTTTGTTTTTTAATAAATATAGAAACGCATATCAAAACCACAGAGGTAGTAAATTGAATGATAATCAGAATATTACGTAATTTAACGCCTTTAACTCCCATCGCAAACGAGCCTTTCAAAACTTCCGATTCATCCACCGACGTACTGTAACGCATGGTATAAAGTCCGATGGCAAAAGCTAAAAGCAAAACGACAGCCGACGCCGCAACTAAAAGCTCGAGATAAGATTTCAAGGAAACGCCGATAATCGGGAATAATTCCTGTGCGAAAACGCTTCCTTTCAATAAGTAAACTCCGAAAAAAGCAATAATCAAAGCAAGCGCCGTAAACAAGACGCTTTCCATGGCTATGACAAACCGAAGCATTGTTTTGTCAATACCCAATATTTTACGAATATTAATGCCTCGAATGCGCGAAGGAGCCATCGCCAGTGAAAGGTTGACAAAATTGACAAAAGCAATCAATAAAGTAAGGACACCTATTGCCAACAACGAAAGAGTGGTATTGATACGTTTACTTCCATTGACTTTATTGTATAAATACAAATCATCCAAGGACGACAAACGAAATAAGGAGTGATATTCCGGATGTTCTTCTATATATTTAACATAATCTTCTCCCAATACTTCCGCTGTATTTAACTTCTGATTTACTTCTTTTTTGCTTTTGGAATGAATCAAAAAATAGGCGTTAAAACTCCATTCCGTTTCCGGATTTTCCGGTAAATAAGTATATAATCCGTTTCTGAGTGAAACATTATCGGGAAAATCGCGATATACGGCTTGAACGGTCAGTTGTTCATCCCAATAATGACAGCGAATCGTTTTTCCTATGGGATTTTCATTGCCGAATAAGCGTTGTGCCGTTTTTTCCGAAAGCATGGCAAAACCGGACGAAGAAAATATCCCGGTCGTATCACCCATAATAATTTCCGGAGTAAATACTTTCAAAAACGCTTGCGTTGTATGTAACCAAGGAATTTTGTACGTTCCGGGCATACCGTTTCCTTTCTCTATATCGAACATTTGGTCTCCCCAATAAGCATACATGCAGTACGTTTCTACTTCCGGAAGACGGCTGCTGATCAAAGCCGGAATCTGAAAATTAATATTCATCTCGGCAGTACCATCGTCGAAGTCATAGTTGTTGAATTGTACTATATCACCGGCATTCTTATATCCCTTGTCGAAAGTGAAATCGTAATACACTTGCATCAGTACTACAAAAAATACCATTAATGCCGCCGACAATCCCAACAGGTTGATAAAAGAGGAAGTCTTAAAGCGTTTCAATACGTATAAGAAGTTAGTAAATAAGGTGTTCATAATTTATAATTCATAATTTATAATTCATAATTCATAATTCTATTTCAGAACCAATTCTTGTGCATCGCCAAAACTGTCGTAACCGGAGGTAACGACTTGTTCGCCCGGTTCGAGGCCGCTCAGTACTTCGTAATACAGCGGATTTTGACGGCCGATCCGGATATTGCGTCGAACGGCTTTCTTCCCGTCGGATGCGACAACATAAATCCATTGTCCGCCGGTATTTTGATAAAAAGCGCCTCGAGGAATCAACACCGCTTCTGCCGGTTGACCCAACTGCAAATTGATATAATAAGTCTGCCCGGTACGAATATTGTCGGGACGCTCTCCATCGAACACAAAATCAGTTTTGAATTGTTTGTCTCGTACTTCGGGATATACCTTGCGTACAATTAAATTATAGGTTTTATCTTGTCGTTCAAAAGTGGCCGTCAATCCGTTTTTCACGCGATCAATGTAATGTTCGTCAATCAACGCCTCAATTTTATAATCCGACAACACGCTGATTTGACCGATGCGCGCTCCCGTTCCGACGGTTTGACCGATTTCGACGTCCAATAATCCCAATTGTCCGTCCACCGGCGATTTAACGTTAAGATTATCTACCCGTTGGCGAACCAACACAAGGTTTTTGCGAATATTTCCCAAACTTTCTTCCATCTGATCTACTTGGATTCCCCGGTAAATAGAATCCTGCTTCTGGCGTTCTATTACTAAATCTCGATTTTTCACCGCATATTCGTAATCTTCTTTGGCTTGCAGATATTCTTCACGGGAGGTCAGTTTTTCATTGTACAAACTTTGATACTGTTCATACTTACGTTTCTTACGGTCAATATCCAAATCCAATTGTAATTTTTCTTTGTTAAGATTCAATTTTTCTTGTTCCATAG
>WRFZ01000008.1 GCA_009778655.1 Candidatus Azobacteroides sp. | reverse complement strand
TTTTATGAGAAAGAATATCGCCTAAAGGTAAAACAGGAACTGTAATTTTGTGAAAAAACCGTAAATATTCCCGAAATGACAAGCCTTGCAAATGCAGAAGCAATGCCCTTCGGCTCAAATCGGCATTCCCTTTCAAAATATCCAATACCGACGAGCCGGTAAAAACCACTTTCAAATCGGGGTAATTATCATACAGGTTTTTCAAAGTTTTCGACCATTCGGGATATTTGTGTATTTCGTCTATAAAAAGGAATTTTCCGCCGTCTTTATGAAAATTTTCCGCCGTTTCGAGCAACGAATGAGAGGCAAAATACAAATCGTCCGCTGAAACATACAGAGTATCGGTTGTGCTGTGATTTTCTTTTATATGCTGAAGAATTAATGTCGTTTTGCCGACACCGCGAGGTCCTACAATTCCAAACATACGACTGTTCCAATTGATTGTCGAATAAAGATAACGCTTGAAATCTAAAGTGGTCTTACGTAAATGTTCTTCAAATGCTTGATACAACTCTTTCATTGCCAATAAATTTTTGGCAAAGATACAATTTTCTCCCTATATAAGCGCTTTTTTTTTGTTTTTTTTCCCTGTTTGAGGGAAATATTTGTTTTAATCAACTGAAACTTCTCTCATTTCCCTGTATTTTATTGAGGCGACGTGTAGCAAGCATATCGTATAACAACCTCACTATCCGCTCGCACGCCTTCCCGTCCCCGTACGGATTATGCGCCTGCGCCATCCGGTCATAAGCCTCACGGTCTTTCAACAACAAATCCACATTTTCGATGATTGTTTCCGCATCCGTTCCGACCAATTTCACCGTTCCGGCTTCCACGGCTTCCGGTCGTTCCGTCGTGTTGCGCATCACCAATACCGGTTTTCCCAACGAAGGCGCTTCTTCCTGTACCCCGCCGCTGTCGGTCAATATCAGATGCGAATGTTGCATCAAATACACAAACGGCAGGTAATCTGCCGGCGGAATCAGATAAATATTCGGCACATTCGCCAACAGTTCATACACTGGTTTTTGTACATTCGGATTCAGATGCACCGGATAAACAATGTCTGTATCCAGATGAGCAAGGGCGATGGCTTTCAGCGCTTGACAGATATTTAAAAATCCTTCGCCGAAGTTTTCCCGTCGGTGTCCGGTCACCAATATATATTTTTCCCCGAACCGGGGACTGTAGCCGTTTTTTTGTAATTGTGCCATCAGGTTTACTTCCAATTCCTTATTTGTTTTAATAATGTCCACGGCCATTAATAATGCATCAATCACCGTATTGCCCGTTACGAAAATCTTGCTTGCATCAATTTTTTCCTGCAAAAGATTATTTCGGGAAGTTTCCGTCGGGGCAAAACAATAATCGCACAAACGATCGGTCAATTGTCGGTTCATTTCTTCGGGCCAAGGCGAATACAAATTGTAGGTTCGCAATCCGGCTTCCACATGCGCTACTTTGATTTGTTGATAAAAAGCGGCCATGGTTGCAGCCATCGAAGTGGTTGTATCGCCGTGAACAAAAACAATTTCCGGTTGAAATTCCCGTAATACCTCGCGCATTCCCAACAGAACTTTTGATGTAATGTCGTACAAATCCTGATCGGGCGCCATAATATCCAAGTCATAATCGGGATGAATATCAAAAACCTCCAACACCTGATCCAACATCCGGCGGTGTTGCCCGGTTACGCAAACTTTCAAATCGAAATTTTCGGGATATTTTTGGAACTCTTTTACCAAAGGAGCCATCTTAATAGCTTCAGGACGGGTTCCGAAAACCAATAATAATTTCTTCATTATTTTCTTATTCCGCAAAAATCCAGTTCGATTTTTGACCGGTCTTCGGGGATATTATAAAAAGGCGTATGAGCGACTAACCAAGCAACAATATCCGCTTTTCGGTAAGCTTCCGAATAGTCGGTCAGTTGAAAGGTTTTGTGTTTGGAAATATTCGGTTCGACTACCAACACTTCGGCGTTCGATTCGCTGATGATGCGGGAAGCGATGTATTTCGCCGGCGATTCCCGCAAGTCGTCAATATCGGGTTTGAATGCCAGTCCCATGCAAGCTACTACCGGTTCTTTGCCGTTTTTCCGTTCCAATTCCCGGCAGATTTCCAACACTCGGTTGGCGCACCAGTCGGCTTTGTAATCGTTGGTTTCTCGTGAACGTTTGATGATTTGCGCCTGTTCGGGATAATCGGAAACGATGAACCAAGGGTCAACCGCGATGCAGTGTCCGCCCACGCCGCAACCGGGTTGCAAAATATGAACGCGCGGATGCTTATTCGCCAAAGCAATCAACTCCCACACGTTGATACCGGCTTTGTCACAGATCATGGACAGTTCGTTGGCAAAGGCGATTTGCACATCGCGAGATGAATTTTCCGTCAACTTACACATTTCGGCGGTACGGGCATTCGTCGGATGCAAAGTCCCTTTGACAAAGCGGGAGTAAAATTCCGTTGCTTTCCGGGTGGATTCCGGATTGATTCCGCCGATCACGCGATCGTTGTGCTCCAATTCGTAAATCACGTTACCCGGCAATACCCGTTCGGGACAATAGGCGATATAAATTTTGTCTTTCAGTTCCGGACGTTCTTTGAATATCAGTGTCGCCATTTTTTCGGTCGTCATCACTGGAGAAGTGGATTCGATGACATACAAATCACCCGCTTTCAGATAGGGGATAACAGTTCTCGTGGCCGCTTCCACGTAGGAAATATCAGCCCGATGATTCTGTTTGAACGGCGTCGGAACAACGATAAAATAAGCGTCGGCGGTTTGCGGTCGGCCGGATGCCTGCAAATGTCCCGAACGAACCGCCTCTTTAACCAAATCGCCCAAGTGCGGCTCTACGATATGAATTTCTCCCCGGTTAACGGTTTCCACGACATCAGGATTAATGTCAACGCCCCAAATTCTCAACCCTTTGGATGCTGTAAAAGCGGCGGTCGGGAGACCGATGTATCCCAAGCCCATAAATACCGCATCAATTTTTTCTTCTTTTAACATATATTATTTTTTTCACAACCTCCCATCCACCCAACGCCGATCCGCCGCCGCTTTGACGTCAAACACCACGCTTCCCTGCCGGTGGTATTTCTCGAAATCAAACGACCGGAACTCGTCGTGCGCCACAGCAAGAATGA
>WRFZ01000007.1 GCA_009778655.1 Candidatus Azobacteroides sp. | reverse complement strand
GCAAAAAAGAACAGCGCGAATATAATGCACATATAGAAGCTTTGCGTTATCAACGCAGCGTCATTCAAACCGGTTTGGTTGAGGGACGAATGGAAGGGGTAAAGGAAGGTAAAGCGGAAGGATTAAAAGAAGGTAAAGCAGAAGGATTAAAAGAAGGCCGAACGGAAGGAATTATTGAAGGCAAACGAGAAATTGCCCGAAATGCTTTGAAAATGGGAATGGAAAAAGAAGAAGTAATCAAGCTGACCGGTTTAAGCCCGGATGATTTAGCTGATTTATAGCTTGATTCCGACATTACAAAAAATAAAAAAGCATGTAAACCAAAGTAAAAAGGGATTACATGCTTTTTTTAATTTTTACAGTAAAAATTTACAAATTATGTTCAAAAATTTTATTTCTGTATTCAACCGCTTTAAGGTAGCCGGTACGCTTAACTTAATCGGTTTGGTCGTGGCGTTTTGCGCATTCTTAATCATTACCATTCGAGTAAATTACGAATATGATTTCGACCGTTGTCATCCGACTGCCGATCGGGTATTTCGAGCAAGTTTTACCGAACCGGAGGATTTTTCGGTTTTCTCGATTATTTTACCCCGTGCGTTCGTACACGCAATTATCGGGTCGTCGCCACACATTGAAGCGGGAACAATTATCAATCCTTTTGTGGGAGACATCAGTTTTTCGTTGGAAACCGATAAGGGAAAAGAAGGATTTAAGGAGCGAGTAGTGACTTGCAGTCCGGAAATTACCCGCGTATTCGGATTTCCACTGATTGAAGGTAACGCCGATTGCCTGAATGACCCGGAAAAGATCATCATCCCGCAAAGTATGGCCAAACGCCTTTTCGGAAATAAATCAGCCGTCGGACAAAGTATTCATGCCGAAGAATCCATTTGGACAAAAGGACTTGAAGATTTCACTGTCGGCGCGGTTTATCGCGATTTTCCGGAAAATACTCAATTGCACAACGCAATTTATACGGCCATAAATTCCGAACAAATTAACAATTGGGGTGCAAGTAATTTCTTATGTTTCGTTTTGTTGGATAATAAAAATTCCGCCGGTTTGGTAGCGGATAATTTCAATCGGAATTTTAATTACGCGCAATTGGGATGGAATAATAAAAAAATCGAGTTAGTTCCGCTGACTAATATTTATTTTCGCAATGAATTACAAGACAACACAATTTTGATTACCGGGAGTAAAACGACAACGAACATTTTAATGTTTGTCGGCATTCTAATTGTGATTATTGCCGGCATCAATTTTGTCAATTTCAGTATAGCGCTTGCTCCGATGCGCGTAAGAAGTATCAATACCCAAAAAATATTGGGTTGCAGCAATACAGCCTTGCGCTTGTCGTTGTTGTCGGAAGCCTTCGGAATCAGTCTGCTTGCTTATCTGTGCAGCTTGTTTATCGCTTGGTATCTGGGAGAATCGAATTTCTTGTCGTTTTTCAATACCGATATGCACTTGCTGCACCACTTGAAACCAATAGGAATCACCGGCGGAATTGCTTGCTTGACCGGTTTATTGGCCGGACTTTATCCCGCTTTCTACATCACTTCTTTTGCTCCGGTATTGGCGCTTAAAGGCAATTTCGGAAACACGCCGTCGGGACGTCGTTTGCGTGCAGTCTTAATCGGATTTCAGTTTGTAATAACGATCGGTCTGATTATTGTTTCTCTTTTCATGCAACTTCAAAACCGCTACATTCGACATTATTCCTACGGGTATAACAGAGACCAAGTTGTCGTAGTTGAATTGAACGACAAGTTGTATGCCGATCATAAGGAAGAATATATCAACCGGTTGAAAAGTTTTTCCGAAATCGAAGATGTTGCTTTTTCTACCCAAAAATTGGGTTCACGGGATGGTTATACTACCAATACACTGACTTACAAAGGTGAACAAATCAGTTATTTTTATCTGCCGGTGTCGCCGAATTTCTTTTCCATGATGGGAATTTCGGTTGTTGAAGGGGAATATCCGAAACAAACAAATGATGAATCTGGTAAAACATTGCTTTTTCTTCCTCAAAGAATGAAAGAACAATACGGAATGGAATTAGGGGAAGAGTTATTTCCGAACACACTTTTGACCGGATTTACCGACGATGTCAAATTTTCTTCTCTTCGTACAGGAGCCGATAATTTGATTTTTTTGGTAAATTCTTCCCGGCAGATGCCGGTTTCGTATATTCGATTGAAAGCAGGCAGCGATTATCATGCGGCTATCGAACATATTCTCCAAACGATAGCCGATATAGACCCGATTTTTCCGGTCAAATTGGAATTTTATAATGAAATATTTGATCAGTTGTACCATAAAGAACAAACATTAAGTAAAATGGTGACACTTTTCGGCATATTATCCGTTTTTGTTTCGATTGTCGGCGTGTTCGGATTGGTTGTGTTCGAAACGCAATACCGCCGCAAAGAAATAAGTATCCGTAAAGTGCATGGAGCCACTGTCGGGGAAATACTCGGAATGTTCAATAAATTGTATATTCGAATTATTATCGCATGTTTTCTTATCGCTTCGCCGGTCGCATACATTTTCGTTATCCGGTGGTTGCAAGATTTTGCTTTCAAAACTCCGATTTACGCATGGGTGTTTCCGGCGGTACTCTTGATCGTATTAGTCATCACGCTGGCCATTGTGAATTTCCAAAGCTGGCGAGCGGCTACAAGTAATCCGGTTAATTCGTTGAAAATAGAGTAAAAATATAAATTATCGTTCTTTGACATATTGGTTTACATGCTTTTTTATCGTAAATGCAGAAGTATGATTTAAAAACATTATCTTTGTCGTGTAATTTATTGGTTATTACATTAAAAAATAAAAATATGGTAATCGAAAGAACTGCCGATGAATTTGTTATTCGAATTCCGGTTACTACTCAAGTAGAGCAAGTACAGGATATGATTGATTATTTGCGGTACAAAGAATTAACATCTACGTATGAAATTAGTCAATCGGTAGTAGACACGCTTGCACGAGAAATTAATAAGAGTTGGTGGGAAAAGAATAGAAGTAATTATGAGGTATAAAGCAATGAAAATCATTGTTGATACCAATATTGTATTTAGCGCTTTGCTCAATTCGAATAGCAGAATCGGAAGATTATTGCTAAATTCGAGAAACTCTTT
>WRFZ01000006.1 GCA_009778655.1 Candidatus Azobacteroides sp. | reverse complement strand
ATACGAACTTTTGAAGAAGATGAATTTGTATTTGAAAGCGGACCGAATACCGGCGTTGTTTCCTATCCGGAAGTAGCGGAATTATTTTCGGCATTGTTGCCGGGCTGTGAATTGGAAACCGCCGATGAAAATGCCGCGCGCCGGCTGATTTGGAAGAACGGTCGTTTCCGTGAACTCCCTTCCGGAATCATCGGCGGCATAACAACCTCTTTATTTACTTTTCCCGATAAATTTCGCATCTTGGGCGAACCGTTTCGTCGCAAAGGAACCGATCCGGACGAATCGGTCGGCGCTTTAGCTTTACGCCGTTTGGGAGGAAAATCGTTTGTTGATTATGCGGTTGATCCTTTTCTTTCGGGCGTTTATTCCGGCGACCCGACGACCTTAATCACCCGTTATGCGCTGCCGAAGTTGTACAATCTGGAACAAACCTACGGCGGTTTCATTAAAGGAACTTTTGCCAAAATGCGGGAACCGAAAACGGAGCGCGACCGGTTGGCTACCAAAAAAGTATTTTCCGCACGCGGAGGATTGAGCCGCCTTACTTTCGCTCTGGCCAATGCAATCGGTAATGAACATATTGTTTTATCGGCTAAAGAAATACAAATCCAACCGGTAGCCGACCGGTGGGAAGTTACCTGCACCTCGCCGGCAGGAGAAGAAAAGTTGCAAACGACGAAAGTCGTGACTACGGTCGGAGGTTATGCCCTACCCGACTTGCTTCCGTTTATCGAAAAAGACGTAATGAATAAAATATCCGATCTCCGGTATGCGCCGATGGTACAAGCTTCCGTCGGTATAAAAAATACCGGCGGATTGCGGTTTAACGCTTTCGGCGGATTGGTTCCTTCCGTAGAAAAACAAGACGTATTGGGGATACTTTTCCCGTCGGCTTGCTTTCAAGGACGCGCTCCGCAAGCCGGCGCTCTCTTTTCTTTTTTCATCGGCGGAATCCGGTCGGTTCCTCTTACTCAATTATCCGATGAGAAATTAAAAGCTCTGATCGTAAAGGATTTTCATTCGATGCTTAAATTTCCTTCGTCGGTTTCACCCGATTTGATTCGTATTTTCCGTCACCCGAAAGCCATCCCTCAATACGAACTAAGCACGGGCGACCGCTTGAAAGCCATTGAAACGATTCAAAACCGTTATCCCGGATTGATTCTCGCCGGAAATATCCGCAACGGAATCGGTATGGCCGATCGAATCTTGCAAGCAACGAATATAAGTAAAGAGATATGAAAAAGCTGATTATTTGTGTTTTATATTTATTATTATCCGGAAGTGCTTGCTTTAGCCAAGTAACCGAAAAGCAACCTTCCAAGTTTGATGTCAGTAAGTTGGAATATGGCGGAAATTTCGGACTATCGTGGGGAGGCGATGCTACAACCATCATTATTGCTCCGCAAGTAGGCTATGTTTTTGACCCGCATTTCTCGGGAGGAGTGGGCATCAATTATTCCTACTACAACCATTCGCCGGATTCTTATAATAGAACGAGCCTTAACTACATGGGATTCAATGTTTACGGGAGAGTAAGACCCGTTAACCCCATCCAACTGCAAATCCAACCGGAAATTTACCGCATGTGGGGTTCGTCCCGAGATTTATCACTCAGTAAACTTGTTCCGACTCTTTTGGCGGGCGCCGGAGTAATCATTCCTTTGGGAAACGGCGGCGGCGTCTCTCTTATGCTTTATTATGACCTGCTTCAAAGCCAATATACGCCTTATAGAGACGGCATTTTTTATTCCGTAGGATATACGGTTCAATTTTGAGCATTATTTACGATAGTATTTTTCGATTGCTTCCAAAAAACCGGAGAAAGAACTGAAATCCTGCGCTATAACAGACACGTTGAGACCTCTTTTTTGAGCGTAAGCTGCCGTATAAGGTCCGAAACAAGCAATAGTGATATTGTCCAACAAACTTTTATCTCCTGTATTTTGAAGCAGGATTTCAATTTCGGCGCTGCTGGTGAAGGCAATACATTTTATTTCTTTTGAAGCAATCCGTTTTACGGCTTCATCTATTTGGACTTTATCAACAGCTCTTGTTATATAGGCATTTACACGTGTTACTTTCATGCCGATGTCGCTTAGTTTTGCCAAAAAATTCGGAACGACATCCGGTTCGATGATCCCTTCCACCAAAGGAACAAGTACGGCAATTGTTTTTCCTCCGATATTTTCATCTTCGCCCAATTTATCGGCAATCCCCATGGGACTCGGTTCATCGGGATGAACAGCCGGCCGAACGCCCAATTTTTCATACATATATTCCGCATCTTTTCCTATGGCGCAAAATTTTATATCATCTAAAGGCAAGTTTCTCTTCTTTTGCACTTGATCAAATGATTCTATGGCTTTGCGACTGGAGAAAGCGACATAGTCGTATTGCTGCAAATTCATGAATAAACTATCCACATCCGGCATATCCTCCGGAATAACCGTTTCAATCAAGGGAATAGCTATCGGATTCAGCTGCGATTCGGAAAAAACATTCTTAAATCGTTCGGAATACCCTGCCGGTGAAGTTATTAATACCGTTGTTTGCGCCGATACATTTTTTACCGGAGCAAAAAGCGAAATGAAACCCACCAACGCTCCAATCCTCATTGTTTTACTTGCATTCATTACGAAACGTGATATGGCAAATTTGCCATTATTATACATTTTATAATTAATTTAAAAAACAAAATTACGTGAAACTCATAAAATATCCAAGCCATTCAACGAAAAATTTTTCTTTTCGAGACGATTAGAGAAAACGGTGTCCGGTCGCATTCAAGGTGACTTCATATGAAACTAACTTAAATGACGAAATTACTCTACGCGCAACAAAATCTTTCCAGCCTTCAAATCGTCCGCTTTCGCTTCAAAAATAAGAGTTCCCGCGTCATCTCCTGCTTGAACAATAGCGGTCAGTTGTCCGCCGAAAGCATGCATCCGGGGCAAGTGAAACAAATCGAGACACGTAGGATCGCCGTTGGCTGCCGCCCGATATTTCCCTTCACCCGTGACGGAAAAATGAATCAATCGTCCATCATCCGGACAGAGGTTGCCTTCTTTGTCCACTACCCGGACGG
>WRFZ01000005.1 GCA_009778655.1 Candidatus Azobacteroides sp. | reverse complement strand
GGATGCGGATTAGATTTGGAATTTTAAAAACAGATAAATCATGAAAAAGAAATTGACAATATATTATGCAGGTTTGGTATCTTCGATACTTTTGCTTCTTGCTTCCTGTAACAGTTTGGACTTAGCTCCGACCAATCAATTTACCGACTTTAATTATTGGACCTCTACCGATAAAGCCTCTTCTATTTTGAGTATGGCTTACAGTCAGATGTTCGGATCCAATTACTACTTTGCGAATGAACGGTTATCCGATAATTTGTATGAAGATCGTGGAAATACCGATGAAAAAATCTTCACTTCCGGACAGGCGGATCCTGCTCTCGGACGTTTTGCCAACGAGTGGAAGGATTGTTACGCCGGGATTAAAACTTGCCATACTTTTCTCGAAAATGTAGATAGAGTGCCGGATATGGATGAAGCGCTAAAAACGCGGATGAAAGCGGAAGCCCGTTTCATTCGCGCCTACCTTTACTTTCGTATGGCCACCCAATACGGCGATGTTCCCTTGTTCGACCATAATCTGACGCTTGAGGAAGCAACCGTTCTTTCCCGAACAGCCAAGTCCGACGTGATTGATTTCGTAAGAAAAGAATTGAACGACATTGTGGCCGTTCTCCCGACGAAACAGGAATATGCTTTGGCTGATAATGGTCGTATTACGAAAGGCGCCGTTATGATGTTGCTGGCTCGTACCTATTTGTACGAAAACGATTGGACGAATGTAGCATCCATTTGCGAGAAAATCATGAACGGCGAGTACGGTCAATATTCCCTGTTCCCAAGCTATGAAGGACTTTTCCTGCCCGAAAACGAGTATAACAGTGAAGTGATATTGGACATAGAATATGTGCCTAATCTGAAAACATGGTCGGAGTATTATGATGCGATTCCTCTTTCCGTAGGCGGACGTATCAGCGCTTTTGCTCCCACTCAAGAGTTGGTTGACGATTACATTATGTTGAATGGAAAAGGAATTACCGAAAGCGGTTCGGGTTACGACGAAAACAATCCGTATGTAAACCGGGATCCTCGTTTTGGGTTTACTGTCGTCTATCACGGCTACCAATGGAAAAAATCGGACGGAACGATTACTACGATTTATATTCAACCCGGTTCTGCCGAATTAGTGGGAGCGCCTACGCTGGATGAATATGCCGGACCCGGACAAAATGCTTCCGCCACCGGATATTATTTAAGGAAATGGTACGATCCGACGGCGCCGGCAGGCATGGCTTCGGGACTCAACTTGATATTAATGCGTTATGCCGACGTATTGTTGATGTATGCAGAAGCCGAAAACGAATTGGGACAGATGAATGCGGACATCTGGAACCAAACGATTGGGGCGCTTCGCGTTCGCGCCGGTTTCACCAATGCCTCCGCTTTGAATTATCCGGACTCCGGTTCCGACCTGCGAAACATTATTCGCCGTGAACGCCGTTGCGAATTAGCCCTTGAAGGAACGAGGCTTTTTGATATCCGCCGTTGGAAAACAATTGAAACCGTTATGAACGGCGCCCCTCACGGAGCTAAGTTTGCAGCCGGCAATACCCAATATATTCAATTAGGCAGGAGAATATTTGATCCCGGTCGTAACTATTTGTTTGCGATCCCTCAATCACAGAGAGATATAGATCCGAATCTGACTCAAAATCCGGGATATTGATAATGCGATAGGTTTTAAGTGATAAGTTTTAAGTTATAAGTGATATGAAAATAATAATAATTAAAATAGCAATTCTATTCTCTTTTTTTCTTAGCTTTGTCGCATGCAGTAATGATGGAGAAGTGAGAGAATTAAATGTAAGCGCCGTAAAAACGCTTTATGAGCCGGAAGACGGGAAAGCAATTGTGCTGCAAGCATCCGCGTCCGCTACCGTTTTATTTTCGTGGGAGCCTGCCCTTGCGGAAGACGGAGGAATGGTGTTGTATGAAATCGCCTTCGATAAAATTGGGGGAGATTTTTCCGATCCGGTATTTATGACCGCTGCCGACAAAAACGGAGGAGTAGCTTCCGCTACGATTACCCACAAGCAGTTGAATCAGATTGCAGCGATGATGGGTATCGGATCTGCTGAAACGGGAACTTTCCAATGGACTGTTTTTTCTTCCAAAGGAATTAATCCGGTGAAAGCGGAAAAAGCGCAGACGATTACGGTCACTCGTTTGCCCGGATTTGCCGATATTCCCGATCAGGTATATATTACGGGAGATGCCACGGAACCGGGCGCCGACCTTTCGAAAGCATACATCATGAAGAAAGTTACCGATGGAGAATTTGAAATATACACGAAATTGACCGCGGGGCAAACATTCAAATTTGTTAATACTCCGAACGGTACGCCTGCGGAATATTCATTAAGCGGAGATCAAATCGTGATAGGAGGAACCTCTACGGTATCTGAAACGGGAGTTTACAAATATTATCTCGATTTCAATATCGGTTCGTTCACAACCAAGGAAGTGACCGCGGTTTACTTGTTCTTGAATTGGTCGCAGATGGAAATTGAATTACCGTACATCGGCAACGGTATCTGGCAAGTAACGAATTATACCATTACCGGACTTACCGGAAGCGATGATTCCGATGACCGGTATAAATTTCGGATGGAAAGTTCTGCCGGCGAAACCGAATGGAGAGCTATTAATAACGATAGTAAGCCGACCGGAAATGCCGAATACTATTACATGGTGGAAAAAACCAATGTAGATCAATGGACAAACAATGAAATATGGAAATCTCCTTCAACCACCGGATGGAGCGATAAAACGTATGATGTTACCTTCATTCTGAATGCGCAAGGGCCTTATACTCATAATTTAGTAATTAAATAACAGGTAAAATGATGAAAGCAATAGCGAATAAATTCATAATCTTTGCCTCTTTCGTCTTC
>WRFZ01000004.1 GCA_009778655.1 Candidatus Azobacteroides sp. | reverse complement strand
ATCCAATTGCAGATTATCTGACAAGATTACGGAACGCCATCAAAGCAAAACACAGAGTGGTGGAGATTCCGGCATCGAATTTAAAGAAAGAGATCACCAAGATCCTTTTCGAAAAAGGCTACATCTTGAATTACAAGTTTGTAGATGAGGGTCCGCAAGGTACGATTAAAATCGCCTTAAAGTATGACCCTGTGAATAAAGTGAACGCAATAAAAAACCTGAAGCGAGTTTCTACGCCGGGTGTGCGTCGTTACACCGGTTATAAAGACATGCCGCGTGTGTTGAATGGTTTAGGCATTGCCGTACTGAGTACTTCCAGAGGAGTGATGACGGATAAAGAAGCTCGCAATATGAAAGTCGGCGGCGAAGTATTGTGTTACATTTATTAATGAAGGAGGAAATCGTATGTCAAGAATAGGAAGATTACCCATTACCATCCCGGCAAAAGTAACCGTAACGCAAAAAGATCACGTAATTACGGTAAAAGGCCCGAAAGGCGAATTATCTCAAGCGATTAATCCGGCGATTAACGTGGAAATCAAAGATAATGTTTTAACCGTTTCGCGACCCGACGACGAACGTCAAAATCGTTCTTTCCATGGTTTGTATCGCGCTTTGATCCATAATATGGTGATTGGCGTATCGGACGGTTACAGAAAAGAACTTGAATTGGTCGGAGTCGGCTATCGTGTAACCAATGCCGGAAACATTCTGGAATTTTCGTTAGGTTATACCCATCCCATCTTTTTGCAAGTACCGCCGGAAATTAAGGTTGAAACAAAAACCGAACGTAATAAAAATCCGATAATTATTCTCGAATCGTTCGATAAACAATTGATCGGACAAGTTTGTGCAAAAATACGTTCTTTCCGCAAAGTAGAACCTTATAAAGGAAAAGGGATTCGTTTTGTGGGAGAAATCGTTCGCAGAAAATCCGGAAAATCGGCAAGTAAATAATTTAATCCCGGGAATCAGTATGACAACAAAAGAATTAAGAAGACTCAAAATAAAACAACGGGTGCGTAAGCATATCTCAGGAACAGCCGCTCGTCCCCGTTTGACTGTGTTCAGAAGCAACAAGCAAATTTATGCTCAAGTCGTTGACGACCAAACGGGTAGGACATTGGCTGCTGCTTCTTCCCTTGCAATCACCGAAAAAGCGCCCAAAAAGGAAATCGCTTCCAAAGTGGGCGAACTGATCGCACAAAAATCAAAAGAGGCAGGCATTGAAGCCGTAGTTTTTGACCGGAACGGGTATTTATACCACGGAAGAGTAAAAGAATTGGCGGATGCCGCCCGTAAAGGCGGACTTAAATTTTAATAAGATATGGCGATAAATAATAAAGTAAAGTCAACAAACGACTTGGAATTAAAAGACAGGTTAGTAGCCATCAACCGTGTAACTAAAGTTACTAAAGGGGGGCGTACTTTCAGCTTTGCAGCGATTGTTGTGGTCGGAAACGAAGACGGCATTGTCGGCTGGGGTTTAGGTAAAGCGGGTGAAGTAACCGCTGCCATATCGAAAGGAGTAGAAGCGGCTAAAAAGAACTTGATAAAAGTTCCCGTATATAAAGGAACCATTCCTCACGAACAAGTGGCCAAATTCGGCGGCGCTCTGGTATTTATCAAACCGGCTACCCATGGTACGGGAGTGAAAGCCGGCGGCGCTATGCGTGCCGTGTTGGAAAGTGTCGGAATTACCGATGTGTTGGCAAAATCGAAAGGATCGTCCAACCCTCACAACTTGGTAAAAGCGACTATCGCCGCTTTAAGTGAATTGCGTGATCCGGCTATGGTTGCTCAAAACCGGGGTATTTCAGTAGAAAGAGTGTTTAACGGATAAAAAGGAAAACAGATGGCAACGATAAAAATTAAACAGGTAAGAAGTCGTATCCGGCGTCCCAAAGATCAAAAGCGAACGTTGGACGCTCTGGGATTGAAAAAAATGGGTCGTGTCGTGGAACATGACGATAATCCTGCTATACGGGGAATGATTAAGAAAGTAAAACATTTAATATCTATAGAATTATGAATTATAAATTATAAATTATAAATTATAGACTCGGGCTGTGATGCTCAATTCGTAATTCATAATTCATAATTCATAACTCATAATTCATAATTTTTATAAATTATGAATCTATCAAATTTAAAACCTGCTGAGGGTTCAAGAAAAACCCGGAAAAGAGTCGGTCGCGGAACCGGATCGGGATTGGGAGGAACTTCCACCAGAGGTCATAAAGGACAAAAATCGAGATCGGGTTATTCCAAGAAAATCGGTTTTGAAGGTGGTCAAATGCCTATCCAAAGACGTTTGCCTAAGTTCGGTTTCAAAAATATCAATCGCATTGAATACAAAGCGATTAATCTGGATGTTTTGCAACGATTGGCAGATGCGCAACAATTAACAAAAATAGGCATACAAGAATTAATAAATGCCGGATTTGTATCATCCAAGCATTTGGTTAAAATTCTTGCCAAAGGAGCGGTTACTTCCGCTTTGGAAGTTTCTGCGCACGCCTTTTCCAAAACAGCAGAAGAAGCAATAGTCAAAGCGGGAGGTACAACTGTAAAACTCTAATAACAGAATGAGAGCAATTCAAACAATAAAGAATATATGGAAGATTGAGGATTTGAAAGGTCGAATCCTTGTCACGCTTCTCTTGATTGCGGTTTACCGTTTTTTATCGGTTATCCCGTTGCCCGGTATTGATCCGACTTCGTTGACCGCTTTGGAAAAGCAAACGGCCGGAGGTCTGATGTCTTTGCTGGATATGTTTTCCGGAGGCGCTTTTTCTCATGCTTCTATCGTGGCTTTGGGAATCATGCCTTACATTTCGGCATCCATTGTCATTCAGTTATTGGC
>WRFZ01000003.1 GCA_009778655.1 Candidatus Azobacteroides sp. | reverse complement strand
AAGCCATGCCTTTATTCCGTTCTATTCAGAAAAAAATAGACGCAATCAATCTCGTGTTGCGTGAAAATTTGGTGGGAATACGTATTATTCGGGCTTTCAGTCGGGTGGGTTATGAAAAACGGCGGTTTAAGGAAGCCAACCGCGATTTGGCGATGACTGCCACCCGGGTGGGTCGTTTGATGGCCGTACTGGATCCAATCATGATTATTTCGATGAACGGATTATCTATCGTTATTATCTGGCTTGCTTCATTCCGGATTGATGCGGGTAATTTGGAAATCGGAGATATGCTGGCGTTTATTCAGTATGCTACTCAGATTCTGATGTCCTTGATGATGATGACCATGATGTTTATTATGCTTCCCCGTGCATTTGTTTCGATCGAACGGATAAACCAAGTTTTAATGATGAAATCTCAAATATCCGATCCGGAAAAACCGTTAACCGTTTCCGAAGGAAAAGCCCGATTGAGCTTCGAGCAAGTTACTTTTCGTTTCAATCAAGCGGAAAATCCGGCGGTTAACCATGTTTCTTTTTCTGCGCAATCCGGAGAAACGCTTGCCGTTATCGGCGGTACCGGTTCCGGGAAATCGGCATTAGTTAACTTGATTCTTCGTTATTACGACGTGGAAAGCGGTGAAATCCGTTTCAACGGGACCGATATTCGTTCCGTTACACAAGAGGATTTGCGCAGCCGTATCGGTTATGTTCCGCAGTCGTCGGTTTTGTTTTCCGGAACAATCGAAAGCAATATACGGATGGGAAAATCGGATGCAACGGATGAAGAAATCCGACGTGCTTGTACGATTGCGCAAGCCTCGTCTTTCATCGAGCAAATGCCTAATGGGTATCAATCGCCGATTTCTCAAGGAGGCACCAATCTTTCGGGAGGGCAGAAGCAACGCTTGGCAATTGCCCGGGCGCTGGTAGGGAAACGGGATATTTATATTTTCGACGACAGCTTTTCGGCGCTTGATTTCAAAACGGATGCTCAACTGCGTACCGCATTGAAAACCGAGACGAAAGAAGCTATTGTTATTATTGTCGCTCAACGGATAAGCAGTATATTGAATGCCGACCGTATTCTTGTAATGGACAAAGGAGCGGTTGTCGCCATCGGTACACATACGGAACTCTTGAAATCAAGTCCGTTGTACAGGGAAATTGTATTATCGCAAGTATCGGAAAAAGAAATCAATCGGAATGGCGACAAACAATAATTCACGACAACCCGATGTTCCGATAAGACCTGCCGCTCTAAGAGGACACGGTGGAGGAGCAAACAGAGGAAATCCTCTCCCTTCCGAAAAATCGAAAGACTTCAAAGGTACGCTGAAAAAGTTGCTTGCTTACTTAAAACCTCAATATAAAGGATTAATTGCCGTGTTTTTGTTTACAATTCTCGGCACGGCCTTTAGCGTCATGGGTCCCAAAGTGATGGGATTGGCTGTTGACAAGCTGTTTGAAGGAGTGATGGGCAGAATCAATCATATCCCGAATGTCCGGATTGATTACGGATATGTCGCAAATATTCTGTTAATTCTTTTGGGCTTATATCTGCTGAGCGCTTTGTTTTCCTACCTTCAGTCGTATATGATGGCGGGTATTTCCCAGCAAATTATTCAAAGAATGCGAAACGATGTCAGTGAGAAACTGCATCATTTGCCGCTTAAATTTATTGATAGTAAAACGCACGGAGAAATCCTAAGTCGGGTAACTAACGATATTGATACCATCAGCAGTACGTTCCAGCAAAACTTAGTTCAATTGACTTCTTCTTTTTTTATTCTGATCGGAATAACATTCATGATGCTGATTATTAGTCCGTTGTTGAGTTTGGTCGCTTTCGCTACCTTGGCAATCAGTATATTCGTTGCTTCTTTTATTACGAAACGTTCCCAGAAATATTTTATAGGACAGCAGCGTACCTTGGGCCGATTAAACGGACATGTCGAGGAATTTTACGGAGGATATTCTGTTGTAAAAGCATTTAATTATGAGAAGAAAGCGATTTCCGAATTTGAGAAAATCAATTCCGAATTGTATTCTGTCGGATGGAAAGCGCAATTTATGTCGAGCATTATATTTCCTTTGCTTAATTTTGTGAGTAATCTTACTTTTGTGGGAATCTGTTTATTGGGAGGATATATGACGGCCATCGGAAGGATTTCATTGGGTTCCGTACAAGCATTTCTCAATTACTCGCGGCAATTCAATCATCCGGTTATGCAAGCGGCAAGTATCGTGAATATTTTCCAAGCAACAATTGCTGCTGCCGAGCGCGTATTCGAGATATTGGAAGAATCCGAAGAAATTCCCGACCCCATACACCCGAAACACATCGAACAACCGCAAGGGCATGTGCGGTTCAATCGAATTAAATTTCGTTACCAACCGGATGTTCCGTTGATAGAAAATATCAGTCTGGAAGCAAAACCCGGTCAAGTCATTGCTATTGTCGGGCCTACCGGCGCCGGAAAAACGACGTTGGTGAATCTGTTAATGCGATTTTATGAATTGGATGCCGGCAGTATAACCATTGATGATGTTAATATTACGGAAATGACCCGAAAAGAATTGCATCTCCTTTTCGGCATGGTACTTCAAGATACATGGTTATTTAAAGGGACTATTCGCGATAATATTGCCTACGGAGAAGAAGGAGCTACCGATGAAGAAATCGTTCGAGCTTCCCGAATGACTTTGGCTGATAATTTTATTCGTACATTACCGGAGGGTTATGATACGATTATCAATGAAGAAGGAAGTAATATCTCACAAGGAGAAAAACAGTTGCTCA
>WRFZ01000002.1 GCA_009778655.1 Candidatus Azobacteroides sp. | reverse complement strand
ATGCCGGATCGCCCAAACGAACGTAACATTCGGCTTGCATCATCAAAACTTCGGCATAACGCATCAATACCATATCGTAATCCCGTTCCCATTGATCTCCCTCTTTATCTTCGTATTTTGCTAAACGGCCCCCTGAATTTTGAACTGTTTGGTTGTTATCGTCAAATGGTATGTCTTCCGTATAAATCAATGGATTTCCGGAAGCCGGCATAATAATTACAGAACCGGTTCGTAAATCAATTTGCGGACCCATCATGATAGATTTACGGCGAATATCGTTTTCATCAAAAGACGAATACAATCCCGGTTGTGCACAAATTCCATTGCCGCACCATTGATAATTTCCCGTAGCGGAAAACGCCCAGCGTTGTTCGTAATGATAAGTCATGGATGCCAAATAATTTCCGACGGTTCCCTGTTTGCCGTCGTAAGGAATACTGAAAATAATCTCTCGCGACGTTTGATTTTGTTGCTTGAAACTTGCAAAATAATCCGCTTCCAAAACGCCCGATATTTTACTGCAAGCCGTCAAGCAGTCTTCCCAACGCGCCCTATTGATATATACTTCGGAGTTTAGGTACAAGCGAGCCAACAACAAATTGGCAGCATCTTGTGTAAAACGTCCGTAAGCGTTATTCTCCGGTAAGTAGCTGATATTTTCCAACAATTCTTTTTCTACAAAATTATATACATCTGCTCGGGAAGAAGTTGCAGGAAGTCCTTGTCCAGAAGCTATAACATAGGTCGTATCCAAAGGCACATTTCCATAAATATCCAACAATTTACAGTAATAATAAGCTCGTAAAACTTTTAATTCCGCATAAATAGGTCTTGCAGTCGCTTCGTCCAACCCTGACTGTTCGATTTGATAAATGATGGAGTTGGTCGAAGCAATGCCGTTATAACAATACTTCCAAGGCGACCAAATCCGGGTGTTATCGGCTGTCCATGCATGCTTCTGGAGTTCAACATATACCCCATCATCGAGCCAATCGTTGCCCACACGGGTAGGAATTACGCATTCGTCAGAAGCAACAGAGGTTGCAAAAAATACAAATTCGCAAGTCGGATAAAAATTTACGCCATCGGAAGCGCCGCCTCGTAAAGAAGCATACGCGCGTCCTACAATGGTTTCGATTTCCGCCGGTGTTTTTCCGTAATCGGAAGATTGCACTTTATCGTACAAGGTTTCCGATAAATCGGTACAAGCATTTAAGATAAAAACGCTTGCGATTATTGATAGAATTGATTTGAGTTTCATATATTATAAGATAATTTTTACAACGTTCATTAAAAAATCAAGTTAACTCCCAAAGAGAATGTCCGGGGACGCGGATAATAATAATTATTGCTCCATGCATCTCCCCCTACCGATTTGTCGATACCTGGACTTAATAACCCGGAGATATTCACTTCCGGATCTAAACCGGAATATTTGGTAAATACAAACAAATTTTCGCCAGTAACATAGAAGCGGATTTTGTCGAACCAAGCATTTTTTACTGGAAGCGTATAGCCTAAAGTAGCGCTTTGGATGCGAAAAAAATCGCCTTTTTCAAGCCAGAAATCCGACCAAACAGGACCCTCGGTAAAATTATTATTCACCCACTTATCGGGAATATTGTAAGCCGGCATACGACCCGGATATACCATATTCATCATTTGCGCATTCAATATCTTTTGTCCGAATAATCCGTAAGCTGCAATAGAAAAATCAAAGCCGCGGTAGGTAATATCCGTCGAGAATCCCAAAGATAATTTCGGTTGAGCGTCGCCCAATACTTCCGGAGCTCCGTTGTTTGCCAGAATAAATTTCCCGTCATCGCTGATACCGGTACAGTGAGGTCCGTAGAAAGTTCCTACCGGATATCCTACTTTCAGAATTTGCGTATAAACATCAGTCAAGCCGGTCAAATCGTGCAGATTACCTAAATAAACGACATCCATTTGGTAAAATTGATTGGAAAGTTTCAATACCTTTTGTTTGTTATAAGCTAAAGTCAAATTGGCATTCCAGTTGAAATCCTTGTTACGGATAATGGCTGCGCCCAAGGTAAATTCGATTCCTTTATTCGACAAATCGCCGACATTAGCCATAGTAGTCGGATACAGGTTGGGCGGTTGCGGAACAGCATAGGTATAAAGTAAATCAGAAGTCTTTTTATAATAAGCGTCCAAAGTAACGTTGAAGCGACTCAGAAATGCAATATCCAAACCAATATTGGTTTGAGCCGTTGATTCCCACTTCAAATCCGGATTCGGATTTTGAATCGGTCCGTAAGCCCGTTTCCATGCGTCAGTAACTTGGTTGTAATAGCTGCCTATTTGATTTCCGTTTTGATCTGCCGTTCCAATCAAAGCCAAAGATTTATATTCGCCAATCCCATCTTGATTACCGGTTACTCCGTAGCCAACCCGCAATTTCAAGTTATCCAACCAGTTTTTAGTATTTTCCATAAATGATTCACTCGAAATACGCCAAGCGATGGAAGCCGACGGGAAAACGCCCCATTTATGATTTTCGCCGAAGCGGGAAGAACCGTCGCGACGCAAGGTACCCGTAAACAAATATTTGTCTTCAAAACCGTAATTGACGCGACCATAAAAAGAAATTAATTTAGCTTCTCCTTTATTAGAATATACGTCTCCTGCACGATAATCGCTGCCGGAAGCTAAATTATTATAGGTAAATAAATCCGTATCAAATCCTCTTCTTTCGGAGCCGAATCCT
>WRFZ01000001.1 GCA_009778655.1 Candidatus Azobacteroides sp. | reverse complement strand
TCAAAAAGTAAATTTAAAAGAAGCCATCTAACTTGTATATTGCTAATGTATATGGGATTGAAGCGAATCCGAAGCCTTGTTTAAGCCCGACACAGGCGCCGAAGCCTATGCCGAGCCTAAACTACACGACGGTAAAAATACTTAATTTTAATGAAAGTATTTATTATTAACCTCTTCTTCTGTAATATTACTTAATTTTGGAGGTCCACCGCCATACATTTCTCCTTTTGGATAAGTTAATTCCCAAAAACGATGGTCTTGAGGGTCTTGATATAATTTTCCCAACCAGTATCTTTTATTTTTATTAAATAATTATTAATAAGCCAATAAATTCTTTCATTAACAATCTTTGCTTCTTGAATTGTCATACAATTTAATGCAACGGTCCAGTCACTATCAAGAACTGTTTCATTTGATTTTATTTCCATATTTTATTCAATATGAGCTATTTCAAATTCAAATCCACTTAGTTTTTCTTTTTCTGCCATTTTCCGAAAGGTTTGTGAACAAAAGTAAATCGGTTCCGGTCGCAATAAGCCGCGCTTAACGCCTATCTTTTGTTTACTCGCAAAAAAATCAAACTCCCTAATTAACGGACTGTTTAAAACGTAAGGTTCTGAAATCAGATTTAAGCCTATAGTATCCCCTTTCGGACAATTATAGATTTCCTTTTCAAACACGACCTCGTAACCTGATACATTATAAATTCCGCCTTCATTTCCATATGAAAAATTCCACGGGCTACATCCGGTAATGGTATTATGCGTTAAAACAATTTCCGAGTCTTCGGTAAGTTGGTAATAATCCGAAACTTCTTTTTCAAAATTGACAGTTGAAAACACTAAACCTTTTAAATTCCATTGTTTTACGGTATTTGCAAATTTTTCGGATACAACTACTTCACCGCCTATGGTTTTTGCAATGTCCCGTTTCGGTATTGTCCCACTTTTAAGAATTAAAGGACTTTTTTGTTTCCTGTTCGCTCCGCATAACTCGCAAGCTGCTGTTTCATCATATAACGTTCCGCATTCTTCACCGGCCGGCTCAAATACAGTGGTTATTTTTAAATGAAACAGTTCTGCTTCCGCTAATTCTTTTTTACTGTATTGTCGCTTAAATTTCCATGCAAAACAAAATCCCCTGTCATATTTTTCATTTACCTCTTTTTCGACAACAGGTATTCTGTTATATCTGGGATCATCTGTTGATATTTTAACGACTCTGATAGAAGTTCCAACATTCTTACCTTCATTTGCATTAAATAACAAATGGGCATAATCATAATTTATTCTCAGTTCTACAGTTTCTTTCATTACTATTTTGCTATTAATAGCCCGGTGGCAATGGATATTTAGAATAAACTTGCTTTGTAATATCTAACACATTCGATATATCCGGCTTAGGTAACCCATATGGATAAATATTCCTAAACTCATTTGTAATTACTTGATGATATGACCCATTCAAAGGAACAAGCGGCCCATCCTTTGCACCTCCAAGGTATTGAGGTGTAATGTGATGCATTTCGGTCACATCTGCTTTATTCGGATATAATTTTTGTGCTTCTTTAACTAAATCATTATAATTTGTCGTTTGATTTGATGATAACGAATTTGGTACATTCGGATCTGGCATATTGCCAAACGCTTTCAGCGCACTTCCTTTTGCCGGCGTATTATTGAACGAAAAAGCGCTTCTTCCGTCCGCAATCGTTTCGCCCGTCCATACGTTTTTTCCGTCCAAAAATGCTTTGACGCCTCCGAATACTCCTCCAACAGCAGCGCCGGTTCCGCCGCCGATCGCCGCTCCTTTCAAGCCGCCCGCCATGATATCTTGAAAGTCGCCGCCGTTCAATGCCGTAAATCCCGCGCCGGTAACAAATCCTCCGACCATTCCGCCGACCAATCCCATTACGGAACCGCCCGCAGCGCCGCCCGTACCTATTCCGAATGCACCGCACATCAAACCGCCCAGCGTCGGGCCGGCAACACATACCGCAACGGCGCCGGCGCCTCCTATCAGCGCTCCGATACCCATATAACCCCAGGTTTTCCCGGAACCGAAATCCCAGGTAAGCGGATTGGCGGAGTGATTGGCTATCGCGCCGCCGGTATAGGCTCCCACAACAGCGGCAACAAGGATGGGTATCCAAAAAAATTCTCCGTTACGGTCAATATAACACAGCGGATTATTCAGCGCATAACTGTATCGGTTGAAACTCTGACTGAAATCCGGCATTTGCACATACGGGTCGGGACTCAGAAACCGCCCGACGGCCGGGTCGTACAACCGGGCATTCATGTTCACCAAGCCGAACATCGGCAGGTGTTCGTGACCCGTGTAGCCCCGTCCCAAAAACAACTCCGGCGCCGCATCCGGCGCATATACCGTCTGATTCGTCGGATTCCGCAACTGTCCCCACGCATCGTAACTCAATTCCTGCACCACCGAGCCGCTGCTGTTGGTGACGCAGGTAATGCTGCCTAAATAATCCCTGCAAATATAATAAATATTCCAACTCCCCGTACCTTCTTTCACGT